>NZ_JCBANA010000028.1:0-77122 GCF_059760725.1 Achromobacter sp. 1014246743 | reverse complement strand
GGCCGGCGCGGCGGGGCTTGCCTCTATCCCGTCAGGTCAGATCAGCGCTTCGATCAGGAACGGGCCGCGGCGCTTCAGGCCGTCTTGCAGCGCACGGGCAAAGCCTTCGACCGTATCGACGCTGACCGCTTCGACGCCCATGCCGCGCGCCAGGTGGGTCCAGTCCAGGTAGGGTTCTTCCAGGTCGAGCATGCGGCGCGCATTGCGGCCCGGCTCCTGCACGCCCACGTTCTTCATTTCGCCGTGCAGCGTGGCGTAGGACCGGTTGGCCAGAATCACCGTCAGGCAATCGAGGTTTTCGCGCGCCTGCGTCCACAGCGCCTGCAGCGTGTACATGCCGCTGCCGTCGGCCTGCAGGGTGATGACCTTGCGATCCGGGCAGGCCACCGCCGCGCCCGCGGCCAGCGGCAGGCCGATGCCGATGGCGCCCCCGGTCAGCATCAGCCAGTCGTGCGGGGCGCTGCTGGCGCTGTAGATCGGGAATTCGCGGCCCTGGGTGATCGATTCATCGCAGACGATCGCGTTTTCGGGCAGGTGATGCGCGACCAGGATATTGACCGCGGCGCCCGTCAGCTTGCCCGTGGCCGGAACCTCGTAGGCGGCGGCCGGCGCGGCCAGGCGCGGCGCGTCGGCGGCGATGCCCAGCTCGTCGGCCAGCCATTCCAGCGCATGCGCCAGGTCTTGCTCGCCGGTGGCCAGCACCACTTGCTGGCAATCGGGCGGGGCCAGCAGGCTGGGCTTGCCGGGATAGGCAAAGAAGCCCACCGGCGCCTTGGCGCCGGCCAGCACCAGGTGGCGCACGTCTTTCAGCTTGGCCACGGCCAGATCGATGGGGTACGGCAGCCGGTCGACCGGCGTGCGTGCGCCGCCGCGTTCGATGCGGCGGTTGGAGGTTTCGGACATCAGGCGCACGCCGGTGGCGCGCGCAATACGGCCGGCGGCGTTCAGGGCGCGCTCGCGCAGTGCGGCGCCGCCCAGCATCAGCGTGGTGACCTCGCCGCTGCGGATCGCCTGGGCGGCGGCGCGCACGGCCTCGATCGACGTGTGCGGCAGGGCGGCGTCGGTGACCTTGACCGGCGCGGGGGTGTCGGCGGGCAGTTCGGTCCAGGCGGTGTCGGCCGGCAGGATCAGCGTGGCGATATTGCCCGGTGCGCGGCGCGCCACGGCAATGGCCTCGGCCGCGTCGGCCGACATGGCCTGGGCCGTCAGGCTGCGCTTGACCCAATGCGACATCGGCCGCGCCACGCCCTCGACGTCGCTGGTCAGCGGCGCGTCGTACTGCACGTGGTAGGTGGCGTGGTCGCCCACGATGTTGACCATCGGAGTGCGGGCGCGCTTGGCGTTATGCAGGTTGGCCAGGCCGTTGCCCAGGCCGGGGCCCAGGTGCAGCAAGGTGGCGGCCGGCTTGTCGGCCATGCGGGCGTAGCCGTCGGCGGCGCCGGTCACCACGCCTTCGAACAGGCCCAGCACGCAGCGCATCTTCGGCTTGCGATCCAGCGCCGCCACAAAGTGCATCTCGGACGTGCCCGGGTTGGCAAAGCAGACGTCCACATCGTTGGCAAGGAGGGTATCGCAAAGACTGTCAGCGCCGTTCATCGTGTTTCCCTGGTAGTTTTGTTGGCTGGGGCCAGCGGCGGCGCGCCGGCCCATCGGCATGATAGGTAGCGTAGCGCAAACCCGGTAGAGCCATTTTCGGCGCCGGGCATGGAACCATTTTTCGGGGTTCCGGCTGCCGGAATTTTCCCGTCCACAGGTCCGAATGCCGCGCGCCTCTACGCCAGGATCTGCCCCAGGAAAGCCTGCGCCCGTTCGGAACGCGGCGCCGAAAAAAACTGCGCCGGCGTGTCGACCTCGACGATCGCGCCCTGGTCCATGAACACCACGCGGTCGCCGACTTCGCGGGCGAAGCCCATTTCATGGGTCACGCACACCATCGTCATGCCATCGCGTGCCAGCGACACCATGGTGTCCAGCACTTCCTTGACCATCTCGGGGTCCAGCGCCGAGGTGGGCTCGTCGAACAGCATGATCTTGGGCTGCATGCACAGCGCGCGCGCAATGGCCACGCGCTGCTTCTGCCCGCCGGACAACTGTCCTGGATACTTGGCCGCGTGCTGCGGGATCTTGACGCGTTCCAGGTACTGCATGGCGCGCTGCTCGGCGTCTGCCTGCGCCACGCCCTTGACCAGCATCGGCGCCAGCGTGCAGTTTTCCAGCACGGTCAGGTGCGGGAACAGGTTGAAGTGCTGGAACACCATGCCCACTTCGGCGCGAATGCGCTCGATGTTCTTGACGTCGTCGTCCAGCTCGATGCCGTCGACCACGATGCGGCCCTTCTGGTGCTCTTCCAGCCGGTTGAGCAGCCGGATGGTGGTGGACTTGCCCGAGCCCGACGGGCCGCACAGGATCAGCTTTTCGCCGGGGCTCACTTGCAGGTCCAGCCCGTCCAGCACCTGAAAGTCGCCATACCATTTCGAGACGCCCTGCATCGTGATGATGGGCGCGATGCGATTCATTCCGTCCATGGCGTCAGGCCTTCGAGATGTCGTGGTTGTCACCGGCGCCGCTCCAGTAACCCGGCACGGTCAGGCGCTTTTCAGAGCGGCGGAACAGATAGGCCAGGATGCTGCACAGCGCGAAGTAGATGACGCCGACCATCGTGTAGACCGTGAGCGCCTGGAACGTCGCGCCGGCCAGCATTTCACCGGCGCGCATCAGTTCATACACGCTGATCACCGCCACCAGCGAGGTCTCCTTGATGAGCACCAGCGCGTAGTTGCCCAGCGCCGGGAAGATCGTGCGCAGCGCCTGCGGCAGCACGATGCGTTGCAGCCGCTGGCCGCGGCGCAGGCCCAGCGCGCGCGCCGCCTCGTACTGGCCGGTATCCACCGACTGGATGCCGCTGCGGAACAGTTCGGCCAGGTAGGCGCCGAAATTCAGCGTCAGGCCCAGCACGCCGGCCACGAAGCCGTTGATCACCACGCCCATCTCGGGCAGGCCGTAGTAGATGTAGAACAGCTGCAGCAGCAACGGCGTGCCGCGGATGATGTCGATGTAGAGGCGCGCGGCGCGGCTCAGCGCCCGGTGCCGCGACAGGCGGCACAGGCAGACGACCAGGCCCAGCGCCACCGCCAGGAATGCCGAACAGAAAAACAGCGCCAGGGTCCAGACCGTGCCCTCGGCCAGGGGGGTCAGGTACATGCGCAGGGTAGCGAGATCCAAGTCGTGCTCCTTATCCGTGCCGCGTGGGCCTTATTTGCTGAGCAGATCCGACACGCCCCACTTCTGCCCGATGGCGGCCAGTTCGCCGTTGCGCTTCATCTCGGCCAGCGCGGCGTTCACGGCGTCAAGCAGTGCGGCATTGCCCTTCTGCACGGCCATGCCGACCTGCCACTTGCGCTGCGGCTGGTAGCCGGTGTCCAGCTTCACGCCAGGAATGTTCTTGGTCTTGATCTGGTAGATGATGCTGGGCGGATCGACGATGCCCAGGTCGATGCGGCCGGCGCGCACGTCGGCCAGCAGCGTCGAATAGTCCTGGTAGGTCGACACCTTGGTGCCGGGCATGTCCTTGATCATGTTGAACTGCACCGAGTCCACCAGCACGCCGACCTTCTGGCCCTGCATGTCTTCGAACTTGCCGTAGCGCTTGGCGGTCTTGTCGCTGACCACGATGCCTTCGCCCCACTCGTACACCGGCACAGAGAAGTCGATGGCGCGGGCCCGTTCCTCGGTGATGAACAGCGGCGCCGACATGAGGTCGGCGCGGCCCGAGGTCAACGTCGGGATCAGGCCCGAGAACGGCACGTCGGCCAGCCTGTCGGCCACGCCCAGGTGCTTGGCCACCGCGGCCGCCACGTCCACCATGATGCCCTCCAGGCGGTTCGACTGCGGGTTCTTGAAGCCGTGCGGCGGCGCGGATGCGGTGGTGACCACGTTGAGCGTCTTGTCGGCGCGCACGTCGTCCAGCGTGCGCGCGACGCCCGCGCCGGCCTGGACCAGCAGCGCGGCCGAAGCCAGGCCGAGCAGAATGGATTTGAGTGTCATGGAATTCCCCTTGTATGAATGAATGCCGCGGGCGCCGTGTCAGGCCGGACGCCCTTCTGGGTACTGCCGTACCGCCACCGCCGCCAGCGCGCAGAATTCCTGCATGACGGTAGCGGCCAGGAAAGCCGTGGCGCCCTGCACGTCCTGCGGCGGCGACACGGTGTTCACGTCGAAGGCCACGAAGTTCAGGCCGGCCAGCTGGCGCAGCAGCGCCAGCCCTTCCTTGGGCGACAAGCCGCCCCACTCCGGCGTGCAGACGCCGGGCGCGCACGACGGATCGAAGATGTCCATGTCGAAACATAGATAGACCGGCCGCTCGCCGATGCGCTGCTTGATGTCGTCCAGCGCGCCCTTCTGGTCCGCGTCGAACTCGTCGTAGGGCACGATCGTGTAGCCGACCTCGCGGCCAAACTCCAGCACGCCCGGCATGAAGGAACTGCCGCGCGTGCCCACGTGAAAACTGCGCTGCACGTCCAAAAGGCCTTCTTCGGCGGCGCGGGTGAAGGTGGTGGCGGTGTTGTAGCCAGGGATCGGATAGGTGTCGGTGTGCGAATCGAAATGCAGCACCACGAAGTCCGGGTGGCGTTGCGCCACGGCGCGCAGTTGCGGCAGCGTGACCGCGCCGTCGCCGCCCATCGAAATAGGGATTGCGCCCGCATCCAGGATCGCGCCGATACCGGCCTCGATCAGCGGATACGAGGCGTCCGGGTCGCCCGGATGGCAGGCCACGTTGCCCACGTCGACCGCACGCAGGAATTCAGGCGGATTGTCGATGCCGTGGCGGCGGAAGATGTCCACCGGCCGCAGCAGCCGCGACTGCTCGCGGATGGCATCCGGCCCCTGGCGCGAGCCGACCCGGAAGGGATGCGTGCCGCAATCGAACGGGATGCCCACGACGCAGGCAAGCGCGGCCCCCGTGCCGGCGGCACGCGCCGACGGCAGACCCATGAACCCCGAGACGGGATGAAAACAGACTTCGGCGGACGACGGCACAGCGCGGCTCCCTGGCGTCAGCCAGCCGCGACAATGCCGCGTCCGGCCGCATAATTAGATTCAATCGAATCGCTGTGCGATACGATCACGTCAAATTCAGAGTAACGCGCAAGAAGACCAGCCGCCAATTAGGGAATTTCCCTGAGCAGCGTACTTAGTACTTGATCAAATTTATCGGGAATTGGCCGTGGCCGGCTCCCGTATGGTGCGCGGCGCGCGCACCAGATTGCGGCCTGCCCGGGGGCAAGCTCGCGCCGTCAGACCTCGTCGATCGAGAACGGCAGCGCGCCACGCAGCGAGCCACCGGGCGGCTCCCACTCATAGAACGGATGCGAGCGTCCCAGCGTGCGGGACGCGCTGATGGCGTGGGCCGTCTCCACCACCTGGGGACCGAACACGGCCTGCGCCTGTTCGAACGACCAGCGGCTGGAGGGCACCGACACATTGACCGCGCCCAGCGGCGTGCCGCCCGCGTCCAGCACGGCCGCGCTGATGGTCATGTCGCCCGGATAGAACTCGCTGTTGGACCGCGCATAGCCGTGCTGGCGCGCGAATTCCAGTTCGGCCATCAGCGCATCCAGGTCCGTGATGGTGGAGGCAGTGAAAGGCTTGCGGTCGCAGCGCTCGAGCAGGCCGCGCGCCACGTCCGGGTCCAGGCGCGCCAGCACGGCGCGGCCCGACGCCGTGCTGTACAGCGGCAGCCGCATGCCGACCGGCATGTTGACGAACATTTCCTTGTGGGTGGCAAACCGCGCCACGTAGACCATGTCCAACCCGTCGGGCTCGGCCAGGCTGCAGGTTTCCTGGCAGTTGCGGTTCAGCGAGTGCAGGAACGGGTTGCCGCCCAGCACCAGCGGGCTGGTCTGCACATATTTCATGCCCAGTTCCAGCGACCACGGCCCCAGCGAAAACTTCTTGCTGGCCGGGTCCTTGCGCAGGTAACCCAGCGTCCATAACGTATGGGCAAAGCGCTGCACCGAGCTTTTGCTCAGGCCCGTGGCCTCGGCCAGTTCGGGCAGCGTCATCGCCGGCCGGCCTTCGCCGAAGGCCCTGAGCACGGAAACGCCACGCGCCAGCGCGGCGATGAACAGGGGAGAATCCTCGGCGGGTCGGGGTTGCGTCATGGCGCGCGGTGCGTCCGGTGGAAAAGCGCATAGCGTACCGCATAATGGTTCGACCATATCGCATGGCGATCCTGGCCAATGCACAAGCTGCGGCCCAGGCGCCGCGCGCACCCGCAAAAAAGAAAACGGCCCGCGAACGGGCCGTAGTTCCTCATGCCGCCGCGTTCAGCGGATCGGCCACGGGTACATCGCGCCGCCCTTGCTCCACAGCGCATTGGTGCCGCGTTGCAGGCCCAGCTTGCTGTCCTTGCCGACGTTGCGCTCGAACACTTCGCTGTAGTTGCCCACGGCCTTGATGGCGTTGTAGGCCCACTTTTCATCCAGGCCCATGTTCTTGCCGGCGCCCGGCGTCACGCCCAGGATGCGCGAGACGTTGGGGTTGTTGCTCTTGAGCATCTCGTCCACGTTCTTCTGGGTGATGCCGTATTCCTCGGCTTCCAGCAGCGCGAACAGGGTCCAGCGCACGATGCCCAGCCAGTTCTCGTCGCCCTGGCGCACCATGGGGCCCAGCGGTTCCTTCGAGAAGCGTTCCGGCAGGATCTCGTAGTCGTCCGGCTTGGCGACCTGGGTGGCGCGCACGGCGGCCAGTTGCGAGGCGTCGTCGGTGAAGGCGTCGCAGCGGCCCGATTCGAACGCGCGCACGACCTCGGTGACCTTGTCGATCACGACCGGCTTGAATTCGATGTTGTTGGCGCGGAACCAGTCGGCCAGGTTGAGCTCGGTGGTGGTGCCCGGCTGCACGCAGACGGTGGCGCCGTTCAGTTCCTTGGCGCTTTTCACGCCCAGCTTCTTGTTCACCAGGATGCCCTGGCCGTCGTAGAAACTGGCAGCCACGGCCGACAGGCCCAGCGAGGTGTCGCGGGTCTGGGTCAGCGTGACGGTGCGCAGCAGCACGTCGACTTCGCCCGATTGCAGCGCGGTGAAGCGTTGCTGGGTCGACAGCGCCGTGCCCTTGAATTTGGTCGGATCACCGAACACCGCGGCGGCAACAGCGCGGCAGATGTCCACGTCCATGCCTTCCCATTCGCCCTTGCTGTTGGTGGCCGAGAACCCGGACACGCCGTCGGTCAGGCCGCATTGCACGTAGCCCTTTTTCTTCACAGCATCCAGCGTGGGGCCAGCCACCGCTGCCTGGGACGCACAAGCCAGGGCCAGGGCGCCGGCAGCCAACGAGATCAACCGCTTCATTATTGCTTCTCCTGAATTTAGGGCCTGTCAACGCTAAAAAGGAACCTCGCACAGGCCCTGGATGCCCGCGCCGGCCTGTAGGCCCGCTGCGGCTGAAACCGAGCCCATGCTTTGCGGGCCGGCCGCCAGATTACGCGATGTCCATGGCGTGAACAACGCGCAAACGCCTAGTGGAAACCCCAGGTGAAACCGTCCTGGAAACCTGGGTGAAGTCCGGTCACCGAACTTTATCCGTACCCCGATGCCCCAGTGGCCTCCCCCCTGCGTGCCATACTTTTTTCGCGCCTTGTCCGAAAGGCGGCGCGATCGACATTCCCACAAAAAACCGGCCGCACCACAACAAAAACCCGGGCGCGCGCTGGTCCAAGGCCGACTCATGGAGGAGACAAATCCATGGCACAAGCAAGGAAACCGCAGCCCCAATGCCTTGCGGCAGGACATCGCCGCCACGCCCTCAAAACCCTGTTCTGCGCCGCGCTGGCCGCCTGCGGCCTGGCCACGGGCAGCGCCCACGCCGCCGACGACTGGCCCAGCAAGCCCATCAAGGTGATCGTGCCCTACACGCCGGGCGGATCCACCGACATCGTCACGCGCATCGTGATGGAAAAGCTCGGCCCGCGCCTGAAGCAGACCATCATTGTCGAGAACCGGCCGGGCGCCAACAGCAGCGTGGGCGCGGGCATCGCCGCCAAGGCCGACCCCGACGGCTACACCTTCCTGTCCATCCTGCCCGCGTTCATCATCAACTTCCACCTGTACAAGCTGCCCTACAAGCCCGACGACCTGACGCCGGTGGCGCAGATGGCCGACCTGCCCCTGTTCCTGTTCGTCTCGCAGGACCTGCCCGTGAACAGCGTGGCCGAACTGGTGGCCTATGCCCGCAAGCACCCGGACAAGCTCACCTACGCGTCCAGCGGCAACGGGTCCAGCGCCCACCTGACCGGCGCCGACTTCGCCCTGCAGAACAAGCTCACCATGACGCACGTGGCCTACAAGGGCAGCGCGCCGATCCTGACCGACCTGCTGGGCGGGCGGGTGTCGATGGTGTTCGATCCCATCCTGGTGCCGATGCAGTACGTGAAGCAGAACCGCTTGAAGGCGCTGGGCTTCACCGGCAAGGCGCGCTGGCCCACCGAGCCCGCCATTCCCACCATGGAAGAAGCCGGCATGCCGGGCTTTGTCACCGGGTCCTGGGCCGGGCTGATGGCGCCGGCCAACACGCCCAAGCCGATCATCGACCGCATGGCGCGCGAGATCAGCGACATCGTGCAAGAGCCCGACGTACGGCAGAAATTCCTGGACGCCGGCTTTTTGCCGGCCAGCGGCACCAGCGACCAGTTCGCCCAGTTGATGAAGCAGGACTCCGCGCGCTACGCCGACATCATCAAGCAGGCGCACATCACGCTGGACTGAGCCGCCCCGCGGCGACGCATCCGCGGGGCGCGCCGGCAACTCGCGCCCCGCCCGACCCGAAGGCAACCATGATCGACAAGTTCATCGACACTCCCCACGCCGCGGTGGCCGGCATCCATGACGGCGCCACCGTGCTGGTCAGCGGCTTCGGCGGCGCCGGCATGCCTACCGAACTGCTGCACGCCCTGATCGACCAGGGCGCACGCGACCTTACCGTGGTGAGCAACAACGCCGGCAACCGCGAAACCGGCCTGGCCGCCCTGATCAAGGCCGGCCGCGTGCGCAAGGTGATCTGCTCGTTTCCCAAGGCCTCGCATTCGTGGGTGTTCGACGACCTGTACCGCCAGGGCAGGATCGAACTCGAATGCGTGCCGCAAGGCACCATTGCCGAACGGCTGCGCGCCGCGGGCGCGGGGCTGGGCGGCTTCTTCACGCCCACGGCCTACGGCACCGAACTGGCCACCGGCAAGGAAACCCGCATCATCGACGGCCGCGGCTACGTGTTCGAGGCGCCGCTGCACGGCGACTTCGCGCTGGTCAAGGCCGACCAGGCCGACCGCTGGGGCAACCTCACCTACCGCAAAAGCGCGCGCAACTTCGGCCCCATCATGTGCATGGCCGCCAAGACCACCATCGTCCAGGTGCGCGCCAAGGCCGCGCTGGGCGAGCTGTCGCCCGAAGCCGTGGTGACGCCCGGCATCTTCGTCACGCGCGTCACCGAAGTGCCCGACGCCGCCTTTTCCAGCTAGGCCCCGCCCCCCTCAAGGATCCCGCACAATGCCTACCCCCCTGACCCGCGAGGCCATGGCGCGCCGCCTGGCCCGTGACATCCCCGACGGCAGCTACGTCAACCTGGGCATCGGCATGCCCGTGCTGGTGGCCGCCCATCTGCCCGCCGACCGCGAGATCGTGCTGCACAGCGAAAACGGCATCCTGGGCATGGGCCCGCCGCCCGCCGACGACGCCATCGACCTGGACCTGATCAACGCCGGCAAGCAACCGGTCACGCTGCTCGACGGCGGCGCGTACTTTCACCACGCCGACTCGTTCGCCATGATGCGCGGCGGCCACCTGGACCTCTGCGTCATGGGCGGCATGCAGGTCGCGGCCAACGGCGACCTGGCCAATTGGTCCCTCAACAAACCGGGCGAGGCGCCGGCCGTGGGCGGCGCCATGGACCTGGCCGTGGGCGCGCGCAGCGTGTTCATCATGATGGAGCACAACAGCAAGAACGGCGCGCCCAAGATCGTCGAACGCTGCACCTATCCCCTGACCGGCGCGGGCGTGGTGGACCGCATCTACACCGACCTGGCCGTCATCGACGTCACGCCGGACGGCCTGTGGGTCCGGGATATGATCGATGGCATGACCTTGACGGAACTGCAGGCGCGCACCGGCGCGCCGCTGCGCGCAGGCTGATGCTGCCCAACCTTCCCCCGCCCGGCTACGCCGCGCCGCTGGCCCCCGAAGACCACCCCGACCAGTTGCGGGGCGATCCCGACTACATGCTGACGCTGGCGCGCGGACTGCACGTGATCCGCGCGTTCGGCACGCGGCGCCATCCGCAGACCGCCGCCGAACTGGCGCGCCGCGCCAACCTGCCGCGCGCGGTGGTGCAGCGCTGCCTGCACACGCTGATGCTGCTGGGCATTGCCGAACAACATGGCCGCCAATACGTGCTGACCCCGCGCATCCTCGGCCTGGGCTATGCCTATTTTTCGTCGACGCCGTTCGTTTCGCTGGCCCAGCCGGTGCTGGAAGAACTCAGCGCCACCGTCAACGAGACCTGCGCACTGGCCATCATGGAAGGCCATGAAATGCTGTACCTGGCGCGGTCCGAGGTGAACCGGCTGCTGGCCACGTCGATGGGGCTGGGCAGCCGTCTGCCGGCCTATTGCACGTCCATCGGGCGGGTGCTGCTGGCGCAATTGTCCGAGCCGGCGCTGGCGCGTTACTTCGCTGCCGTCGACCTGCAACCCTATACGGAATTCACGCTGGTCACCGAAGCGCGGCTGCGCGCCGAGCTGGAACGCATCCGCGAGCAGGACTACGCCGTGGTCGACCAGGAACTCGAACTGAACGTGCGCGCGATCTCGGTGCCGGTGCGCTCGGCCAGCGGCAAGGCCTGCGGCGCGGTGAACGTCAGCGTGAAGGCGGCACGGGTGCCGCTCGAACGCCTGACCGGCGAATTCCTGACGCCGATGCGGCAGGCGGTGGAACGGATCGGGGAATTCCTGGCGGCGTGAAGGACGGACCTTACAGGTCCACGGCGTGAAGGACGGCCCTTACAGGTCCGCGTGGGGAAAGACAGACCTTACAGGTCCGTCGTGTCCAGCGTGAACGCCGCCGCCGCGCGGCCGATGCGGTCGTTGACCGCGTGCCAGTCGTCGTTGGCAGGCGGGGCCTGCACGATGATGCGGGCAAAGCCCTGGCCGTCCAGGTCGCGCAGCAGTGCGTACAGCGCCTGGGCGTAGCGCGTAGGGTCCGCCGGCACCTGCTGCCATTGCATTCGGGCATCCAGGCCCGCGGGCGGCGGCGCATAGGCCACCACCACGACCTTGCCCGCCGGCAGGCCACGGCCTTGCAGCACGGCCTGCAAGCGCGCATCGGAGGCCAGTTCCAGTGCGGTGCGCGGCGCGTAATGCGCCTTCAGCGTACCCGACGCGCGTGGGGCCGCGGCGTCCGGCGCGAATACCTGCACGCCCAGCACCGCTTCGATCTGCGCGGCGCTGATGTGCCCCGGGCGCAGCAGCACCGGGCCCGCGCCACTATCCAGCCGCGACAGGTCCAGGATGGTGGATTCGATGCCGACGTCGGACGCGCCGCCTTCCAGCACCGGCATGCCGGCGGCGACCTCGTCGGGGAATTCGCTTGTCACGTGGTCGGCGCGGGTCGGCGAGACCTGGCCGAACTTATTGGCCGACGGCGCGGCCACGCCGCCCTGCCCGTTCGGCTTGCCGGCCGCGAACGCCGCCAGCAGCGCCTGCGCCACCGGATGCGAGGGGCAGCGGATGCCGATGCTGTCCTGGCCGCCGCTGACTGTATCGGCGATGTGCGGCGCGCGCTTGAGGATCAGCGTCAGCGGCCCGGGCCAGAAAGCGTCGATCAGCAGGCGGGCTTCGGGTGGCACCTCGGACACCCAGTACGACAGGTCGCCCTGCGGCGCGATATGCACGATGACCGGGTGGTTCGACGGCCGGCCCTTGGCGGCGTAGATCTTGCCCACGGCCTGCGGGTTCTCGGCGTCCGCCCCCAGGCCGTAGACGGTCTCGGTGGGAAATGCCACCAGCTCGCCGTCCAGCAGGCGCTGGGCGGCGGCGGCGATGTCCTGGGCGCTGGCGGAAGAGGACGGCTGGGCAGGCATCGCGTTACTCGGGCGCTTGCATGCCCAGCGCGGCGGCCACGCGCGCGGCGTCGGCCTGCGCTTCGCGCAAGCTGGCCGCCACGATGGTGACATGGCCCATCTTGCGGCCACGGCGCGCTTCGCGCTTGCCGTACAGGTGCAGCTTGGCGGAGGGCACGGCCAGCGCGGCGGCCCAGTCGGGTTCGCGCTGCGCCTCGCCGGTGGCCGACGGATACCAGATGTCGCCCAGGAGGTTCAGCATCACGGCCGGCGCCAGCAGGTCGGTGCTGCCCAGCGGCAGGCCGGCCATGGCGCGCGCCTGCTGCTCGAACTGGCTGGTGACGCAGGCGTCCATGGTGTAGTGGCCGCTGTTGTGCGGACGCGGCGCGATCTCGTTGACGATCAGGCTGCCGTCCTGCAACACGAAGAATTCCACGCACAAAACGCCGTGATAGCCCAGGCCCTGCGCGATGGCCTGCGCGGCCTCGGTGGCGCGCGCCTGGCGTTCGGCGTGGGCGGCGTCCTGCTTGACCGGCGCCGCGGTGGACACGGCCAGGATGCCGTCGCGGTGCACGTTGCGGGCCACCGGGAACACCACGCTCGCGCCATCGAAACCGCGCGCGATGACGACCGAGATCTCGTAGTCCAGCGGCATCAGCGCTTCGAGCACGCAGGCCACGCCGCCGAACTCGGCGAAGGCGGCCAGCGCGGCTTCGCGCGTGTCGATGCGGGCCTGGCCCTTGCCGTCGTAGCCCAGCCGGGCCACCTTGAGGATGCCCGGGAACAACGCATCGGGCGCGGCGCGCAGGTCGGCTTCGCTGCGGATGGCCGCGTGCGGCGCGACTGAAATGCCCTGGCCGGCGATGAAGCTTTTTTCGGAAATGCGGTCCTGCACGATCGCCACCGCGTCGGCGGCCGGGCTGACGCGGCAACGCGTGGCCAGCGCGCGCAGGCTGTCGGCCGGCACGTTCTCGAATTCGGTGGTGACGGCCTGACAGGTGCTGGCCAGGCGCTCCAGGCCGGCCTCGTCGTCGTAGGCGGCCTGGATGTGCAGGTCCGCCACCATGCCCGCGGGGCATTCGGCGGCCGGGTCCAGCACCGCGACCTTGTAGCCCAGGCTTTGCGCCGCGTGGCAGAACATGCGGCCCAGCTGGCCGCCGCCGAGCAGGCCCAGCCAGCCGCCGGGCGCGATGGAGAAAGCAGTCGATTGCGTCATACGGATCAAGCCTCGGGCGGAACCTTCATGTCACGGGCAGCCTGCGTCTGGCGTGCGCGGAACGCCACCAGCTTCTTGTGCAGGCCCGCGTCCGTGCCCGCCAGCGTGGCGATCAGGTGCAGCGCGGCATTGGCAGCGCCGGCCTCGCCGATGGCGAAGGTGGCAACCGGCACGCCCTTGGGCATCTGCACGATGGACAAGAGCGAGTCTTCGCCGCGCAGGTACTTGGACGGCACCGGCACGCCGAACACCGGCACTTCGGTCAGCGCCGCCATCATGCCCGGCAGGTGGGCCGCGCCGCCGGCGCCGGCGATGATGCCGCGCAGGCCGCGCTCGAACGCCGCCGCGCCGTATTCGGCCATGTCCTGCGGCATGCGGTGTGCGGAGATCACGCGGGCTTCATAGGCCACGCCGAAATCTTCCAGCATGGTGACGGCGTGCTTCATGACCTCCCAATCGCTGGAAGAACCCATAATCACGCCCACCACGGGGGTGGCGTCTGCCGCTGCGGAAGTCTTGGCTGTCATAACCGATGTCGAGTAGTTGGATGGCCGCGGCGAAACCGCGAAACCCGGTATTTTACCCGGCGTCGGCGGCACCCCTACGACGGGTCGGCGGAACCCAGCCAGAGATAGCCGGTGGGGTTGTCCGGGCAGGGCCCGAAACCGCATTGCAACGTGGTGCTGCCCAGGTTGCCCAGCACCATGATGAAAAACAGGGCCATGACCACCACGCCCAGCGCCGAGACCGGCCGCTTGATCACGTTGTCGCCCCACTTGCGGTCGGCCGACAGCATCACCACGCAGAAAACGATCAGCGCGACAAAGGCAATGAAGCCCCACGTGTAGAAATGCAGGCCCAGCAGCGTCGTGCCGTAGCCCGGGTCGCCCGGCGCGATGTGCAGCAGCACCTGGCGCCCCGAGGCCACCATGCCGCCCAGCGAGGCCGCGATCGTCATGGCGTAGTGCATGGGCGATGGCCCCAGCCGCAGGTTCAGCAGCAGGCCGACCCCGGCCAGCATCAAGGCCACCCGTTGCAGCAGGCACAGCGGGCACGGCAGCTCGTCGTAGGCGAACTGCCAGGCGAATGCCAGGCCCAGGATGGCGGTCACGCCCAGCAGGGCCAGGCCGTTGAGGATGCGCGAACCGCGCGCGGGATTGCGGGAGAAAATCATGGCGCGGCCCTAGAGCGACAGCGCCAGCGGGCTGGTCATGTGGAACTGGCACCAGGCGGCGAAGACCAGCAGGGTGATCAGCCAGAACGCCACGCAAGGACGGCGCTTGCCGAGCATGCCGAACCACACCGCGACCAATCCGGTCAGGAAAGGCAACATCATTATCATGCGCAGCTCCTTTCTACGACCGGGGGGCAATGCGCCCTTGCGGCGGCTGCGGGCCGCGCCCGGCAAGTTGGCAGAGGGAAACCGAGCGGCCTCGCCGACGGTCTCCGGGTGCAATGTGCCGGCGAGTATAGCGTAACAATAAGCAATAACTCTTAGCGAAAAGCAGGGATTTCCCTGAGCCGCCAGCCATCCCGGACAAAAAGAAACCCGCCCAAAACGCGGGCGGGTTGCGGGGTGACCGGCGCGGTCGCGAGATCAGGCGATCAGGCGATCCAGCGCTTCGCGGTACTTGGCGGCGGTCTTTTCCAGTACGTCCTGGGGCAGGCGCGGCGCAGGCGGCGTCTTGTCCCAGGGTTGCGTTTCAAGCCAGTCGCGCACGAACTGCTTGTCGAACGACGGCGGGCTGATGCCCACGCGGTAGCCGTCGGCGGGCCAGAAGCGCGAGGAATCCGGGGTCAGCACTTCGTCCATCAGGTAGAGCGTGCCATCGTCGTCCAGGCCGAATTCGAACTTGGTGTCGGCGATGATGATGCCCTTGGTGGCGGCGAACCTGGCGGCCTCGGCATACAACTTGAGCGTGACGTCGCGGATGCGTTCGGCCATTTCCTGGCCGACTTCCTTGACCACGTGGGCGAAGTCGACGTTTTCGTCGTGCATGCCGAATTCGGCCTTGGCCGCGGGCGTGAAGATCGGCTCGGGCAGCTGGCTGGCCTGTTGCAGGCCGGCGGGCAGCTTGATGCCGCAGACGGCGCCGGTGGCCTGGTAGTCCTTCCAGCCGGAACCGATCAGGTAGCCGCGGGCCACCGCTTCGACCAGGATGGGCTTCAGACGCTTGACCACCACGGCGCGGCCGCGCACCTGGTCGATTTCGTCGGGCGCCACCACGTCTTCGGGCTTCACGCCGGTGGAGTGGTTCGGCAGGATGTGGGCCAGCTTCTGCAGCCAGAACTCGGTCAGCTCGGTCAGCACCTGCCCCTTGCCGGGGATGGGATCGTCGAGGATGACGTCGAACGCCGAGATGCGGTCCGAGGCGACGATCAGCAGCTTGTCGTCGCCCACGGCGTACATGTCGCGGACCTTACCGCGGCCCAGCAGCGGCAGGGACGTGATGCTGGATTGATGCAAAGCAGAAGTCACGGGAAAAATGGCCTATGGCAAAAATGAGGGCGCAAGAAAGCGCATAGGTTACTGCAAATAGGTCCGTCTTGCCGGGTGGCGGACCCCGGGTTAGTCTGGCTGCATTCCAAATAATGCGCCGGCCGCGAACGCGCGTCACGACGCTCCCTTTTCACCTGGAGGAGACAAAGTCGTATGCAGGAAGCATCCTTGAAACGCGCGTCCCACGCCGACGCGCAGGTTCACCTGACCGGCGGCTGCCAGTGCGGCGCCGTACGCTACGCAGTGACCGACGAGCCCATCATGGCCGCCACCTGTCATTGCCGCGATTGCCAGTATTCCAGCGGCGGCGCGCCGGCCCACGCGCTGATCTTCCCGGCCGGCTCCGTCACCCTCTTGCGAGGCCAGGCGCGCGAACACCGCTACAAGAGCGATTCCGGCCACATCGTGATGCGCAGCTTCTGTCCGGACTGTGGCACGCCGCTGTTCGGCGGCTCCGACAGCACGACGTACGAAGTGGTGCGGGCCGGTTCGCTGGACGATCCCGAGGCCTTCCACACCCGCGTCAGCCTCTGGACCGATTCGGCCCCGTCCTGGCACCACGTGGACAAGTCGGTGCCGCACTTTCCCAGGAACGGGCCGCCCGCCTGAGGCGACGCGCAAGAAAAAGGCGGGCCCACCCGGGGCCCGCCTTTTTTCGCCTGACAGCCCGCCCGGCGGCCGCCCCAGGAGGCGGGACCGGGCCAGCGGCTTACTGCACCACTTGGGCGAGCTTGCCCGAGGCGTACTGGGCGGCGATCTCGGTCAGCGGCAGCGCCTTGATCTTGCTGGCGTTGCCGGCGGTGCCGAATTCCGTGTAGCGAGCCACACAGATCGCCTTGGCGGCGGCGCGGGCCGGCTTCAGGTATTCGCGCGGGTCGAACTTTTCGGGGTTCTCGGCGAAGAAGCGGCGGATCGCGCCGGTCATGGCCAGACGGATATCGGTGTCGATATTGATCTTGCGCACGCCGTACTTGATAGCTTCCTGGATTTCCTCGACGGGCACGCCGTAGGTTTCCTTCATGTTGCCGCCGAATTCACGGATCTCGGCCAGCAGTTCCTGCGGCACGCTGGAGCTGCCGTGCATCACCAGGTGGGTGTTGGGCAGGCGGGCGTGGATTTCCTTGATGCGGGCGATCGACAGGATGTCGCCGGTGGGCTTGCGCGTGAACTTGTAGGCGCCGTGGCTGGTGCCGATGGCGATCGCCAGGGCGTCCAGCTGGGTGCGGCGCACGAAGTCGGCGGCTTGTTCCGGGTCGGTCAGCAGCTGGTCCATGGTCAGCTTGCCGTCGGCGCCGTGGCCGTCTTCCTTGTCGCCTTCCATGGTTTCGAGCGAGCCCAGGCAGCCCAGTTCGCCTTCGACGGTGACGCCCAGCTTGTGGGCGATGTCGACGACCTTCTTGGTGACGTCGACGTTGTAGTCGTAGTCGGCGATGGTCTTGCCGTCTTCTTTCAGGGAGCCGTCCATCATGACGCTGGAGAAGCCCAGGTCGATGGCGCCTTGGCAGACCTTGGGCGACTGGCCGTGATCCTGGTGCATGACCACGGGGATGTGCGGGTAGGACTCAACGGCGGCCTGGATCAGGTGCTTCAGGAAGCCTTCGCCGGCATATTTGCGGGCGCCGGCCGAAGCCTGCATGATCACCGGGCTGTCGGTCTCCGCCGCGGCTTCCATGATGGCCTGGACTTGTTCCAGGTTATTGACGTTGAAAGCCGGAATGCCGTAGCCGTGCTCGGCGGCGTGGTCGAGCAACTGGCGCATGGAGACTAGGGCCATGAGTGGTCCTCCTTAGGTACTGTGGATTGAAAGATGGTTGAAATCGAGCCGAATGGCGAGATTTTACGGGGGAATCGAAGAAAGGTCTTGAAACGGCCGGTATCCCTATCCACCAGGACTAAACCGGCCGTCTGACTGGGCCGCCCGCCGACCCGCCCTAGGGGCGGCCGGCGTGCGGCACGTCCACCTGGGTCATCAGGATCCTCCCTTCGGGCTTGGCCCGGCGGTTGGCCTCGATGAAGTCGGGCGCGGCCGCCATGAACAGCGTCCTGCCGTCCGGGCCGCCCAGCGCGGCGGCGAAGATGCCGAACTCGCCGGTATCGATCTGTTCCAGGATCTTGCCGCCGCGCGCCAGCCGCACGATGCGCTTGCCGATGGCGTCGGCCACCCACAGGGCGCCCTCCGCATCCAGCGCGCCGCCGTCCGGCCCGATGGCCGAGGCTTCGATCAGCACCGACAGGTCATTGGAATCGGGCAAGGCGCCGAAATGGGCCCAGTCGCGCCGTGGCCCCAGGGCGCCATGGGGCAGGATGTCGAATTCCGAGATGCGGTTGCCGAAGGTTTCGTTGACGATCAGGGTCTTGCCGTCGGGCGTGATGAACGAGCCATTGGGAAACCACAGCCCGTCGGCCACCACCTGGGCAACGCCGTCCGTGTCCACCCGCACCAGCGTGGTGGTGGCGAAAGGCTCGCCGGCCATCAGGTCGAAGCCGAAGTTGCCCACGTAGGCCCGGCCCTGGTCGTCCACCACCAGGTCGTTGATGGGGCCGCCCGTCAGGGCGGACAGGTCGGCATGCTGCGACAACGTGCCGTCCGCTTCGCGGCGCAGGAGCTTGCGGTCTTTCATGGACGAGATCAGCAGGCGCCCGTCGGGCAGCCAGCCCAGGCCGGAGGGCTGCTGCAGGACCCGGCAGATGACCTCGACGCGCCCTTGCAGGTCCACGGCGATCACCTGGCCGGTGTAGAAGTCCGACGCCCACAAGCGCCCGTCATGCCAGCGCAGGCCCTCCAGGTAGGTGTACCCGGACGCCAGGACGGACAATTCGCGTTTCGGCATAGCTCTGTCTCCTATATAGGCGGGGGCCTGGATGACCTCCCACCGGGCCGACCCTTGACCCGGGCAGCCCATGTTCTTGTCAGCGGCCCGCCGGCTGGCGGCGGCCCTCGGGGTGCGGTCATTTTGGCATGTCCGGCGGCCCCGCTTCGATTGTGCCGATCCGTCCCCAACCTGACAACTAACTGTCAGGTTCGCGGCGTTAACATCGCGGCCCAAAGGGTTAACCCGTGCCGCTCCGGGCGCCCTCCGGCATATCCGTCATTGGACCGATTCGCCCCGCCCCGTGCCGGCGGGTAAGGCCCCCGGCCGACCGATAGGGTCCCTGTTTTCCGTTTTTTGAAGATGAATACTAAGAAGCTGACGCGTTACATCGGCATCGCCATGGTGCTGGGCGTCGTGGTGGGTTATTTCTGCAACAAGTACGCGCAGAACGCGCAAGAGGCCAAGGACATCGCCTCGTACTTCAGCCTGATCACGGACATCTTCCTGCGCATGATCAAGATGATCATCGCGCCCCTGGTCTTCGCCACCCTGGTGTCGGGCCTGGCCAGCATGAGCGACGCCAGCGCCGTGGGCCGCATCGGCCTGCGCGCCATGTTCTGGTTCATCGCCGCCTCGGCCATCTCGCTGTTGCTGGGCCTGGCGCTGGTCAACATCTTCCAGCCCGGCGCGCACATGAACCTGGCGCTGCCGGACGCGGCCGCCACCGCCGGCCTGAAGACGGGCGACTTCACGCTGAAGGCGTTCATTGCCCACGTGTTCCCCAAGAGCATCGCCGAAGCCATGGCGAACAACGAGATCCTGCAGATCCTGGTGTTCTCGCTGTTCTTCGGCGCGGCGCTGTCGTTCGTTCGCGGCAAGGGCCACAACACGATCTACAACATGATCGACGAGCTGGCCAAGATCATGTTCCGCGTGACCGACTACGTCATGCGCTTCGCGCCCCTGGGCGTGTTCGCCGCCATGGCCGCCGCCATCACCACCGAAGGCCTGGGCGTGCTGGTCAGCTACGGCAAGCTGATCGGCGAGTTCTACCTGGGCCTGGCGCTGCTGTGGGCCATCCTGTTTGCCGTGGGCTACCTCTTCCTGGGCAAGTCCACCTTCCGCCTGGGCGGGCTGATCAAGGAACCGACCCTGCTCGCGTTTTCCACCGCCAGCAGCGAATCGGCCTACCCCAAGACGATCGAAGCGCTGGAGCGTTTCGGCGTGTCCAAGCGCATTTCGGGCTTCGTGCTGCCGCTGGGCTATTCGTTCAACCTGGACGGCTCGATGATGTACCAGTCGTTCGCCGTGCTGTTCATCGCGCAGGCCTACAACATCGAAATGACCTTCTCGCAGCAGCTCACGCTGCTGCTGGTGCTGATGGTGACCAGCAAGGGCATGGCCGGCGTGGCGCGTGCCTCGCTGGTGGTGGTGGCAGCCACGCTGCCGATGTTCCACCTGCCCGAGGCCGGCCTGCTGCTGATCATGGGCATCGACCAGTTCTTCGACATGGGCCGCACGGCCACCAACGTGGTCGGCAACAGCCTGGCCACCGCCGTCATCGCCAAGATGGAAGGCAACGAGGAAGACCTGGCGCCCAAGGCCGATGTCGGTCAACCGCTGACGCACGCCTCGCAACCGGCCCGGGCCGCCACGCGCGACGCCTGATGGCGAGGCGTCGCACTGACGCATTGCTGAATTCCAAAGCGGGCCCCGCATTCTGTTGCGGGGCCTTTTTTTGCTGCCCGCCCCGCCTTGACCTGGTTGCGCGACCGGCGCAACATAAAAGCCCCCTGGCCCCTTACGGGCGCCGCGCCTGGCCGCTGCGCCCATTGCAAACGCCATGAAACTCCCACGCTTGCGCACCGCGCTCGCCGCGGCGGCGCTGATGGCCGCGCTGCCCAGCGCGCATGCCTGGACCCGCATCTCGTGCGATCTGTCCGGCACCGTCGTCAACCTGCCCGTCACCATGCGCCAGTACCGCACCGATGGCACCGAGCTATCGAAAGTGCTGTTCCAGTTGAAGGTCAAGGCGGCGGACATTCCCGACGGCGCGCGCGCCGATACCGACTGCACGGAATTCGTCGGTCGACAGGTCGACGTGGCGCTGGACAATGTCGATGCGTCGGCGGTGCGCCGCGGCAAGCCCGTCAAGCTGCTCTACCGCTATGACGAGTCGCTGGGCGAGGCCCGCGCGACCCGCTACGAACTCATGCCCTGAGCGCCCAGGCGGCGCGCGAACACACCGCCGATGCAGAAGCGCCCCGCTGGGCGGGGCGCTTCTGGCGTGGGATCAGTCGTTGACCGAACACGAGACGGGCGAACCGTCTTCGAATTCCACATCGTAGGTGTGGACCGGGTCCCAGGGCAGCGTGAACCAGAGTTCATAACCGTCGCCGTCTTCGTCGAACAGCCACAGCGCGCGCAGCACGGCCTTCTCGGCCATGGCTTCGGCGGTTTCTTCGGCCAGCAGCTGGTCGTCTTCGATGCCCAGCTTCTTGTAGTGTTCGTACGAGTAGTTGTCGAGCAGGAACTCGGCGGCGGCCAGGACGTGGTCATCGAGGTTGTCGATGATGGCCTTGACCACTTTCGAGGCGCCGCTGTCAGGTTCTTCGCCGTCGGTCTGGATCATCACGTGGATGGGCGGGCGGCTGCCGCCCACGGGCACGTTTTCCGCGGCCCAGAGATCGGGTTCTTCGGGGTCTTGGTTGAAATTGAATCGTGCCATCGCGCGCTCCGGAAAAAAGGGAAGACGGGCCCTGCAAGCCGGGGCCGCCTCGTCATCCACCCATTTAACCAGATGCGCGCGGCCCCCGCTTGCCCGGCAGCGATGTTTTTGCCCGCCGGGCCTTGCGCGGGCGCAAAAAAAAAGGCGCGCGCCCGGGCGGCGGGACGATCAGGCGGCCACCAGCCCGCGCGGTTCGACGGCCGGCATCGCCGGCCTGGTCGCGGGGTAGTGGGCCGAAAACACCAATCGGCCGGCGCTCCAGGCATGGCTGATGAGCGGCAGCGTGCCCACCTGCGCCACGGCCACCAGGTCAGCGCGCAACCCCACCGCGATGCGGCCACGGTCGGACAACCCGCAGGCGTCGGCCGGATTGGCCGTCACCAGGGCCATGGCCTGCGGCAGCGTCAGATCGGTCTGCGCAGCCACCGCGAAGGCCGCGGCGATCAGCGTGGACGGCTGGTAGTCCGAGCACAGGCAGCTGGCCACGCCCGCGCGGATGGCATCGATGGCCCGCATCGAACCGCTCTGGCTCTTGCCGCGCAGCACGTTGGGCGCGCCCAGGATGGTGGGCAGGCCACAAGACACCGCGGCGCGCGCCGTATCCAGCGTGATCGGAAATTCGCTCATGGCCACGCCCAGGTTGCGCATGGTAGCGATGCGGTGGATCGAATCGTCGTCGTGGCTGGCCGTGGGGATGCCCAGGCCGTGTGCATGCGCCAGCAACGTTTCCACCCGCTGCACCGCGCCATCCTTCGAGCGCGTCTTGGCGCGGGCGGCCTCTTCGGCCTGCTCGCGGCTCATGGCGTGGTTGCCGATCATGTATTGCAGGTAGGACTCCAGCGTCTTGAACTGGCCCTGCCCCGGCGAATGGTCCATCACCGACAGCAGGTCCACCGCACCCTCGTCCATCAGCGCCTGCAACACCGGCAACGAGGTCGCGTCGGTGACTTCGTAGCGGCAATGCACGCGGTTGTCGACCAGGCTGTGCGAGCGGAACGCACGCACACTGCGTACCACCTGGGCGGCGGTTTCGTTGTTGCGCACGCCCGACTCGCTGTTGGCGAACGACAGTGCATGGAAGGGCGTCGTGATGCCCGCCGCGGCGTTGCGGCGGTCCACCTGGGCCACCGCGAAATCCAGCGGAAAAAGCACTTTCGAGCGCGGCTCGGCCTCTTTTTCGATGGCGTCGCAGTGCAAGTCGATCAGGCCTGGCACCAGCGTCTGGCCGCGCAGGTCGATTTCCTGGTCGGCGCGGGCGCCGTCGGGGGCGATCGCCACGATCACCCCATCATCGATCAGCACGGCGCTGTCTTCCAGCACGCGGTCCGGCAGCACGACGCGGGCGTGGGTCAGGTAGATGCTTTGCATGGGGTCACTCCACTTCGACGGCGGCCTGCGCGGGGCGCAGGGCCAGGACCTGGGTCGCCACGGCATCGCGCACTTCGGCGTCGTGGAAGATGCCGAGCAGGCAGCGTCCGGCGGCGCGCGCTTCGCGGATCAGCTCGACCACCACGGCGCGGTTGTCGGCATCCAGCGAGGCCGTCGGCTCGTCCAGCAGCAGGATGGGGTGCCGCGCAATGAAGCCGCGGGCGATGTTGACCCGCTGCTGCTCGCCGCCCGAGAACGTGGCCGGCGCCAGGCCCCACAGGCGGGACGGCACGTTCAGGCGCCGCAGCATGGCGCCGGCGCGGGCGCGGGCTTCTTCGGCATCGGTGCCGGCCATGCGCAGCGGCTCGGCCACCACGTCCAGCGCCGACACGCGCGGAATCACCCGCAGGAACTGGCTGACGTAGCCGATGACATCGCGCCGCAGCGCCAGGATGCGCTGTTCGGGCGCGCCGACCAGTTCCACCCAGTCGTTGCCGGCGCGCACGCGGATGCTGCCTTCGGTGGCCAGGTAGTTGCCATACAGGCAGCGCAGCAAGGTGCTCTTGCCGGTGCCCGACGGGCCGGCCAGCACCAGGCAGTCGCCGGCGGCGGCGTCGAAGTCCACCGCGTCCAGCACCGGCAGGCGAATGCCGCCCTGGTTGTGCAGGGTGAACATCTTTCCGAGGCCCCGCACCTCGATCATGGGAGTCGCTAAAGTCATGGTCAGCTCTGCAAAATGGAAGACACCAGCAACTGGGTGTAGGGGTGCTGCGGGTCGTCGAGAATCTGGTCGGTCAAGCCGCTTTCCACCACCTCGCCGCCGCGCATGACCAGCGTGCGGTGCGCCAAGAGGCGCGCCACCGCCAGGTCGTGGGTCACCACGATCGCGGCCAGGCCCAGGTCGGTCACCAGCTGGCGCAGCAGGTCCAGCAAGCGCGCTTGCACCGAGACGTCCAGCGAGGCGGTCGGCTCGTCCATGAAGACCAGGCGCGGATGCGTCACCAGGTTGCGGGCGATCTGCAGGCGCTGCTGCATGCCGCCCGAAAACGCGGCCGGCGCATCGTCCAGGCGGCCGGCGTCGATTTCCATCTTTTCCAGCCAGTTGCCCGCGGCCTGGCGCAATTCGCCGTAGTGGCGGTCGCCCACCGCCATCAGCCGTTCGGCGATGTTGGCGCCCGCGCTGACCTGCATGCGCAGGCCGTCACGCGCGTTCTGGCGCACGAAACCCCAGTCGGTGCGCGACAACAGGCGCAGGCGCGCCCCCTGCAACCCGGCCAGGTCCGTAAAACCCTGGTCGCGGGTGTCGTACCAGACGCTGCCCGAGTCGGGCGGGGTCTGGTACGACACGGCCGACAGCAAGGTGCTCTTGCCCGAGCCGGACTCGCCCACCACGCACAGCACTTCGCCCGGAAACAGGTCGAAACTGACGTTGCGGCAGCCGTGTACGCCATCCCAGGTGCGCGTCATGTCGCGCACGGAAAGCAAAGGTTGGGCGTTCATGCGGTGGCCTCTTTCGGGTGTTGCTGCGCCTGGCGGTCGTTGCAGTATTCGGTATCGGAGCAGACGAAGCGGCGCGTGCCGGCATCGTCCAGGATGATCTCGTCCAGGAAGCTGTCGCGCGAGCCGCACACGTCGCAGCATTCCGACCACTTCTCGACGGTGAAGGGATGGTCTTCGAAATCCAGGCTCTTGACCCGCGTGTACGGCGGCACGGCGTACACGCGCTTTTCGCGGCCGGCGCCGAACAGCATCAGCGCGGGGCTGTTGTCCAGCTTGGGGTTGTCGAACTTGGGGATCGGCGACGGCCGCATCATGTAGCGGTCGTTGACGATGACGGGGTAGTCGTAGGTGGTGGCGATGTGGCCGTGCTGCGCGATGTCTTCGTACAGCTTGACGTGCATGCCGCCGTATTCGGCCAACGCATGCATGGTGCGGGTTTCGGTTTCGCTCGGCTCCAGCCAGCGCAGCGGCTCGGGAATCGGCACCTGGAACACCATGATCTGCCCGGCCGCCAGCGGCGTTTCGGGAATGCGGTGGCGAGTCTGCACGATGCTGGCGTCGCGGGTGGATTCGGTGGTGGCCACGCCGGTCACCCGGCCGAAGAAGCGGCGGATGTTGATGGCATTGGTGGTGTCGTCCGAGCCCTGGTCGATGACCTTGAGCACGTCGCCCTGGCCGATGATGGCCGCGGTGACCTGGATGCCGCCCGTGCCCCAGCCGTAAGGCAGCGGCATCTCGCGGCTGCCGAACGGCACCTGGTAGCCCGGAATGGCCACGGCCTTGAGCAGCGCACGGCGCAGCATGCGCTTGGTGGATTCGTCCAGGTAGGCGAAGTTGTAGTGGTCGTCGCGTTCGACGGTGGCGGCGGAAAGGGGGGAAGCATTCATGGGGCGACGGCCTCGTCCAGCTGGCGGGTGGTGTCAGGGGTAGACGCGAGGCTCGAGACGGGTCCAGGCCCGGAGCCGGGCGCGGCACGCTCGGCGCGCAGGCGCCGCAACAACTCCAGGTTGGCCTGGAAGTCGACGTAGTGCGGCAGCTTCAAGTGCTGCACGAAACCGGAGGCCTCGACGTTGTCGCTGTGATACAGCACGAACTCGTGGTCGTTGGCCGGCGAATCGGCGCGTTCGCCCAGTTCCTGCGCCTTCAGGGCGCGGTCCACCAGCGCCATCGACATGGCCTTGCGCTCGCCGTAGCCAAAGGTCAGGCCGTAGCCGCGCGTGAACTTGGGGCCTTCTTCGCCGTTGCCGGCGAACTGGCTGACCATCTGGCATTCGGTGATCTCGATTTCGCCCACGGTGACGGCAAAGCCCAGCTCCTCGATGTGCATCTCGACCTCCAGGAAGCCATACCGGATTTCGGCGGCGAAGGGGTGGGTATTGCCGTAGCCGCGCTGCGTGGAATAGCCCATCGACAGCAGGAAACCTTCGTCGGCGCGCGCCAGGTTCTGCAGGCGCGCGGCGCGCGAGGCCGGAAAGTCCAGCGGCTGGCGGGTCAGGTCGAAGGGTTCGGGATCGCCTTCGGGAACCGCTTCGGCATCGATCAGGTCGTCGTGCGCCAGCAGGTCGGTCACGCGCGGCATGGCGCTGTCCAGCGGCTCGTCGCCCGCCGGCAAGGCGTCTGCGTGGCGCTCGGCTTCCAACGAAAAATCCAGCAGGCGCTGGGTGTAGTCGTAGGTCGGGCCCAGGATCTGGCCGCCGGGCACGTCCTTGAAGGTGGAAGAAATGCGGCGTTGCAGGCGCATGCGGCCCGTGTCGATCGGCTGCGTATAGCCATAGCGCGACAGGGTCGTGCGGTAGGCGCGCAACAGGAACACGGCTTCGATCACGTCGCCCGCGGCCTGCTTGAGCGCCAGCGCCGCCAGTTGCGGATCGTAGAGCGAGCCCTCGGCCATCACGCGCGACACCGCCAGCGGCATCTGTTCGCGGATCTGGTCCAGGCTGAGCTCGGGCACGGCGCGGTCGCCGCGCCGGTAGTCGTCCAGCATGCGATAGGAATTGAGGATGGCGCGTTCGCCCCCTTTGACGGCCACGTACATGTCAGTTCTCCACGCGCGTGCTGCGAGGCAGCGCGCACAGTTGCCGCCCGTGCGTCAGGAAGACGTCGACGCCCAGCGGAAAACGTTGATGGTTCAGGCGCCATTCGCGCCAGAAACCGTCGGGCAGCCCGGCGGCGCGCAGCGCCTGGCGGGTCTGGATGCCGGGGCCGGTCAGCGTGACTTCGGCACCCGATTCCAGCGATTCGACTTCGATCAGCAGCGTGGTCGACAGGTCGGGATACGCCGGGTCGCCGGGATGGCAGGCCGACAGGGCCGGCGCCGCACACCCCGCCGGCACGCAGGCAAAGCGCGCCAGCGACGGCGACGGCACGATCGGGCAGGCGCAATGAAAGCGCAGGAAATCCAGCACGCCGCTATCGATGCCGTCGGGCAGCCACAGCGGCGTGTCGACGTCGACCAGCGTCAGGAGCAGCGCGGCCAATGCGGGCGACAACCCGGCGGGCACGCCGCTGGTGGCAGCCGTTTCGACGACGCGGCCGGGATGCGCCATGGCATCCAGCGCCGTGCGGAAAGTGGCCTGCGCGTCATTCACCGGGTCCGCAAAACCCGGCAGCAGTTTGCGGCTGGCGGCCGACGCGTTCGTGATGTGTTGCTGCATGTCAGTCCTCGCCTCGCACCATCGTGAAGAATTCGACCTTGGTCTGCGCGGCCACGCGCGCCTGGCGCTCGACGCGTTCGGCGCGTTCGCGCGCCAGCGGCCCGATCAGCTGGGCTTGCACCGTGTCGTGCCAGTCGGGCAGTTGCAGCAGGGCGTCGGCCACGGCGGCCTGTTCGGCGTGGCGCAGCGATCGGCCCTGCACGTAGGCAATGCCGACCACGCCGTTGTCCAGGCTGACGGCGCAACGCGTGACCGTCATTTCGCCCAGGTTGAAACGCCCGCCGGTGCCGCCGCTGCGGGCGCGCACCATGGCCATGCCGGTCTGCGCCGGGCGCAGCATCTGGTGCGACGGCAGCCCGCCCAGCGCACCGAAGGCCCCGTCCAGCATGGCCGGATCGGCCAACGCCAGCACCCGCATCCAGGCAGCCCGCTGCGCGTTGGTCTCGCCTTGCGCTGTGTGTCGATGATCCATTATTTCCTCTAAACGTCTAGACGACCGGATGGAGTATGATCGCGTTCAGAACGAAGTTCAACAGCCTGGCGTGAATTTTTGATGACAGTTGCGGCGGGGACGCATCGCCTATCCCGCGCCCGCCGCTTGGTGCACAATCACAGCCATTCTTGATGAAGCTGATATGACAGCGCGAGCACATCCCATGGTTGAAAGAGGTTCCGGCATTGCCGTGTGGCGGCAGATTGGCGAGTCACTGGCGGACGACATCCGCAACAAGCTCTATACGGCGGGCGAACAACTGCCGTCCGAGCCCGAACTGGCCGCCAAGTTTTCCGTCAACCGCCACACCATCCGGCGCGCCATGGGCGAACTGGAACAAAGCGGCCTGGTGCGCATCGAACAGGGCCGCGGCACCTTCGTGCAGGAACACGCCATCGACTACGCGATCGGCAAGCGCACCCGCTTTTCGGAAAACCTGCGCAGCCAGGGCGTGCTGGGCCACCTGGAAACCCTGGGCAGCCAGACCCTGCGCGCGGCCGACGTGGCCAAGCACCTGGGCCTGGCGCGCACCGCGCCGCTGTTGCGCGTGCAATTGGTGGGCAAGGCCGAAAACCGCCCCATCAGCGCGTCCGAGCACTACTTCGACGAAAAGCGCTTTCCCGATTTCGCCGACCGCCTGACCACCTTGAAATCGGTGTCCAAAGTCTATGCCCACTACGGCATCGGCGACTACACCCGCAAGTGGTCGCGCATTACCGCCGCCCTGCCCTCGCCGGAAGTGGCGCGGTTGCTGGGGCAACCCAAGACGCGCCCGATCCTGCAGGTCGAAGCCCTGAACATCGACCAGGCGGGCGCGCCGTTGCAATACAGCATCACCCGCTTCGTCGGCGACCTGGTGCAATTGATGGTGACCGACGAAACCTGAACTCCCCGCGGCCCTGGCCGCGGCAGTGCCGCCCAACTCATCTAGACATCTGGTTGTAATGCAACAACGCTAACGTCCCAGTCATGAACCCCACACACGCCCCCTCGCCCCTGGCCGGTGTCACAGGCCAACGTATCCTGACCCCTCGCGGCATCGAGCACGCCAGCCTGCGCTTTCACGCAGGACTGATCGACGACGGCGGCGGCTCGGCCGCGCGCGGCGCGTCCTGGTTCGACGCCGGCAACCTGCTGGTGCTGCCCGGCATCGTCGACCTGCACGGCGATGCCTTCGAACGCGCCATCATGCCCCGGCCCGGCGTCACCTTCCCCTACGACGGCGCCTTGTTCGACGTCGACCGCCAACTGCTGGCCAACGGCATCACCACCGAATTCCACGGCGTGACGCTGTCGTGGGAAGGCGGCCTGCGCGGCGAAGCCTACGCCGAACGCATGTTCGACGCGCTGGAACGCCTGCGCCACGTCATGGGCGCGCGCCACTACGTGCACCTGCGCTTCGAGACCCACCACGTGGGCGGCGTCGAGACCGCCCAGCAATGGATCCGCGACGGCCGCGTGCGCTTCGTGGCGCTGAACGACCATCTGCCCAGCATGGCGCGCCGCCTGGGCGACGATCGCAAGCTGCTGCAGTACGCCGATCGCGCCGAGTGCGACCTGGACACCTTCCAGGCACGCATCCGCCAGGCGATGGGCGCGGCCGACTCCGTGGCCGACGCCATGCGCGAGCTGACCGCCTGCGCGCAAGCGGCCGGCCTGAAGGTCGCCTCGCACGACGACCCGGACGCCGCCACGCGGCGCTACTACCACCAGCTGGGCTGCGGCGTGGCCGAATTCCCGCTGACGCGCGAAGCCGCCGGCGTGGCGCGCGACCTGGGCAATTCCGTGGTGTTCGGCGCGCCCAACGTAGTACGCGGCGGCAGCCATACCAACGCCCCCAGCGCCACCGAGATGATCCGCGCGGGCCTGTGCGACATTCTCACGTCCGACTACTACTACCCGGCGCCGCTGGCCGCCGTCATGCGGCTGGCGCACGACGGCGTGCTGCCGCTGGAGCAGGCCTGGAACCTGGTGTCGCTGAACCCGGCGCGCGCCGCCGGCCTGCAGGACCGCGGCATGCTGGCCCCCGGCCTGATCGCCGACGCCATCGTGGTGGACGACCAGGTGCCCGGCCTGCCGCGCGTCTGCGCCGCGATCGTGGGCGGACAATTGCGCTATGCCACCCGCGCCTTCGGCGACGACCACAGCCAGCGCATGGCGGCCTGATCATGCCGCTGGCTCACCGTTACGCCCTGTACCTGGCCCCCACCGGCCCCTGGCGCGACCTGGGCAGCCGCTGGCTGGGCCGCTGCGCCGACACCGGCGCGGCCCTGCCGCCGTTGCCCGATCAGCCCGAAGCCGCCTCCGACTGGACCCGCGCGCCGCGTCACTACGGCCTGCACGCCACGCTCAAGCCGCCCTTCCGCCTGCGCACCGGCACCGCGCCGCAAGACGTCGACGCCGCCGCGCGCCGGCTGGCCGAAGGCGACAGCGCGTTCGCCCTCCAGCTGGAATGCGAACCTTTGCGCGGCTTCCTGGCCTGGCGCGTCGCCGCGCACGACAGCGACGGCCACGCCCGCATCCACGCGCTGGCCGCGGCCGCCGTGCGCGGGCTGGACGAACTGCGCGCTCCGCCCACACCGGACGAACTGGCCCGCCGCCAGCCGCACACCTTGCCACCCGAACAGCAGGCCATGCTGGCGCGCTGGGGCTACCCGTATGTGTTCGACACCTTCACCTTCCACATCACGCTGACCGGCAAGCTCGAGGGTGCCGCGCTGGCCCGGGCGCAGGCCGCGATCGCCGCCTTCGCCGACCCGTTGCGGGGCCAGGCCATGCCGGTGCCTGGCGTCAGCGTCTACGTACAGCCGGAAGCGGGCGCGGAGTTCATCGCCGCGCGCCACTACGGTTTCGACGGTACGCACACCGATGCCGCCGGCGCCGCCTGGCTGCAAGGGCCGGCCGCGGCATGAACCCGCCCGCCCCCGCCAGCGGCGCGCGCCTGGTCTACCTGATGGGTGCGTCGGGCAGCGGCAAGGACACCTTGCTGCGACTGATGCGCGCCCGCCTGCGCGGCGACGAACCCGTGCTGGTGGCGCACCGCTACATCACCCGCGACAGCGGCGCCACCGAGGACGCGCTGCGCCTGACCGTCGAGGAATTCGCGCGCCGCGCCGCGCTGGGCTGCTTCGCCCTGCGCTGGGCCAGCCATGGCCTCTTCTACGGCATCGGCATCGAGGTCGATACCTGGCTGGGCTGCGGCGCGGCGGTCATCATCAACGGCTCGCGCGCGCATCTGGCCGACGCGTACCAGCGCTATCCGGCCCTGACGGCGGTCGAGATCACGGTCGACCCCGCCCGGCTCGCGCAGCGATTGGCCGAACGCGGCCGTGAAACGCCTGAACAGATTGCGTCGCGCCTGGCGCGCGCGGTGCAGGACTTCGGCGTGCCCGAGGGCTGCCGCCTGCTGCGGGTGGGCAACAACGGCGCCCCCGAAGCCGCGGCGGCAGAACTACTGGATATCGCCCGCGACAGGCTGGCCGTCTGACGCGGGCGCGCACAGTTCCAGCAATATCTCCGAGAACCGGTCTTCCGCCGCCAGCGCCTGTTCACGCCGCCGCCGGATCAGGTTGATCGGCGGCAACTCCCAGCCGAAATCCCAGGGCACCATGCCCAGCTTGCCGCGCTGGCAGATCTCGCGCGCAATGTCTTCCGGCACCACCGACATCAGCGCATCGTTGGCGCTCAGCATGCCTTCGATGACGTCGGTGGAATAGGCCTCCAGCACCGGCGACGGCGAACGCAGGCCGGCGCGGATGAAATGCTCGACGATCAGCTGGCGCGTCGGCGTGTTGGCGGCCGGCAGCACCCAATCCATCTCGGCCAGCCCCGCCCAGTCCGGCTTGCGGCGGGCCAGGCGCTGCGCCAGCCGGCTGTGCGCGATCAGGCGCGGCCGCTGGCGGTACAGCACCCGGTGGCTCAGGTCGTCCAACGCCACGGTCGAGGTGGCGCGGCTGATGATGCAGTCCAGCTCGTGCCGCCGCAGCATCGGCACCAGGTGGTCGGTGGTGGCGCGGTGCAACGTCAGCGTCACGCCATGGCGCTGGTGCAGCCGGCTGATCGCCGCGGTCAGCAGCGCGCTCGACACATACGGCACCACCCCCACGTGCAGGTGCGCGGCGCGGCCATCGTGCAGCGCGGCGACTTCGCGCGCCCACACGTCCAGATCGTTCTGCAGGTGGCGGGCGCGCACCAGCGCCAGCTCGCCCAGGGGCGTGGCCTGCAGGCCGCGGCCCGTGCGCAGGAACAGCGGCCCGCCGAAAATATCTTCCAGCTCGGCCAGCGCCTTGGTCGCCGCCGGCTGGCTGATACCCGTAGCCGCCGCCACGCGGGTCAGCGTGCCATGCCGGGCAATGTTGGCCAGCAGCACCAGGTGGCGCTGCTTGAGGCGGCTGGCAAGACGGGAGGGGTCCCAGATCACGACGCGCATTCCTATAACCTTATGGTTATTCAATTATGCCAATAAAGGGTTTTTCAGTTATTTCACGACCCTATACTGGGGCCGTTCACCGCCGCCCTGCCCCTGCCGCCTCGACCGCCCATGTCCACCCCCACGTTCACCACCCGACCTGAAATCCGCGGCACCTTCGGTGTTGTCTCGTCCACGCATTGGCTGGCCTCGCAGGTGGCCATGAGCGTGCTGGAACGTGGCGGCAACGCCTTCGACGCCGCGATCGCGGGCGGCTTCACGCTGCAGATCGTGGAACCCCACCTGAACGGCCCGGGCGGTGAAGTGCCTATCCTGTTCTGGAGCGAAGCCGAAGGCCGCATGCGGGCGCTGTGCGGCCAGGGCCCCGCGCCGGCATTGGCCACGCCCGGCTACTTTCGCGGCCTGGGCGTGGACCTGGTACCCGGCATCGGGTTGCTGCCCGCCACGGTGCCCGGTGCGTTCGGCGCCTGGCTGACCCTGCTGCGCGACTATGGCACCTGGGAACTGGCCGACGTGCTGCGACCGGCCATCGACTACGCCCGCAACGGCTTTCCGCTGGTGCCGCGCATCACGCAGGCCATCCTGGCGGTGCAGGCCCTGTTCCGCGACGAATGGACCAGCTCGGCCGCCGTGTGGTTGCCCGGCGGCCGCGTGCCCGCGCCCGATGCGCTGATGCGCACGCCGGCCATCGCCGCCACCTACACCCGCATCCTGGACGAGGCGCATGCCGCCTCGACCGACCGCCGCGGCCGCATCGATGCCGCGCTGGACGTCTGGTACCGCGGCTTCGTGGCCGACGAGATCGACCGCTACTACACCCAGGAGGAAGTGCGCGACACCACCGGCCAACGTAATCGCGGCCTGCTGCGCAAGGCCGACCTGGCCGACTGGCGCGCCCGCTACGACGAGCCGGCCACGGTCCGATATGGCCGCTACACCGTGGCCAAGTGCGGGATCTGGTCGCAAGGCCCGGCGCATTTGCAGCAACTGGCGCTGCTGCGCCACCTGGACCTGGGCACCGACCCCTGTTCGCCGCAGTTCGTGCACGGCGTGGCCGAGGCCGCCAAGCTGGCCTTCGCCGACCGCGCCGCCTGGTATGGCGACCCCGACTTCGTCGACGTGCCGCTGGCCGACCTGCTCAGCGATGACTACGCCCGCAAGCGCGCCGCCACGATCGGCGCGCGCGCCTCGGACACGCTGCGCCCCGGCAGCCCTGGCGGCCGCGCGCCGCACCTGCCCGATCTGGGCGCGGCCGTGCGCACGCTGGCCGCGTCCGATACGCGCTTCGGCGTCGGCGAGCCGACGTTTGCCGCGCTGCCGCCCGTGGCCGAATGGGCCGAGCGCGAGATCTTCGTGGGCGACACCTGCCAGATCGACGTCATCGACCGCGACGGCAACATGGTGGCTGCCACCCCATCGGGCGGCTGGCTGTCGTCCAGCCCGGTCGTGCCGGGCCTGGGCTTTCCTCTGACCACGCGGTTGCAGATGACCTGGCTGGATGAAGGCGTGCCCGGCCAGTTGCAACCCGGCAAGCGGCCCAACACGACGCTGTCGCCCGGCCTGGTGCTGCGCGACGGCCTGCCCTACATGGCGTTCGGCACGCCGGGCGGCGACCAGCAGGACCAATGGACCGTGGCGTTCTTCCTGCGCCACGCCCTGGGCATGAATCTGCAGGAAGCCATCGAGGCGCCGTCCTGGCACATCGACCACTTTCCGGGCTCGTTCTGGCCGCGCGCGCTGACGCTGAACCGATTGACCGTCGAAGCGCGTCTGCCGGAGCACACCGTGCAGGCCTTGCGCGACGCGGGCCACGAGGTGCGCGTGGGGCCGGACTGGTCCGAAGGCCGCATCAGCGCCTGCACCCGCGAGCCCGCGGCCGGTGGCGGCCTGCTGCTGCGCGCCGGCGCCAATCCGCGCGGCATGCAGGGCTACGCCGTCGGCCGTTAGATCCTGCCCGCACTGAACACATTTCCATCCAGCCGGCGACCAGACCGGCCACATTGCAAGGGGTAAACACCATGAAGCTCATCCAACGACTGCTGCGCGCCTGCACCCTGGGCGTGGCGCTTGCCGGCCCCGCGCTGGCGCATGCCGCCTGGCCCGAAAAGCCCATCACCCTGATCGTGCCGTGGGCCGCGGGCGGGTCCACCGACATCCTGGCGCGCGTGCTGTCCGAAGGGCTGACGCAATCGCTCGGCCAACCGGTCATTGTCGAGAACCGCTCGGGCGCGTCGGGCAACATCGGCACCACCTTCGTGGCCCGCGCCAAACCCGACGGCTATACGCTGCTGGTGGGCTCGATGAGCACGCACACGATGAACCAGGCGCTGTACTCCAGCATGCCGTTCGACGGGGTCAAGGACTTCACGCCCATCGCCGAACTGGCGCTGGTGACCAACACCATGGTGGTGCATCCGTCGGTGCCGGCGTCCAATCTGGAGGAATTCATCGCCTACGCCAAGGCCAACCCCGGCACCGTCGCCTACGCGTCTGCCGGCCAGGGATCCACCAACCATCTCAGCGCCGCGCTGTTCGAAAAGGCCGCCGGCGTGAAGATGATGCACATCCCCTACCGCGGCGGCGCGCCCGCCGTGCTGGACACGGTGGCCGGGCGCACGCAGGTGCTGTTCAGCGCCGGCACGCAGACCTTGCCGCACGTGCAGACCGGCAAGCTCAAGCTGCTGGCCGTCACCGAAGAACAGCGCTCGCCGCTGCTGCCCGACGTCCCCACGGTAGCCGAAACCTTGCCCGGCTATGAGCTGTCGGTGTGGTACGGCGCCTTCGGCCCGGCCGGCATGCCGCCGGAGCTGACCGCCCGCCTCAACCAGGAAATCAACCGCATCCTGAAGCGTCCCGAGGTCATCAAGAAAATGGCCGACATGGGCGTGCTGCTGATGGACACCACGCCGGAACAGTTTTCCAAGGTGCTGGCGCGCGATGCCGACAAGTACGGCAAGCTCATCAAGGAACTGGGGATCACGGCAGAATGACCGCTCCTCTGGACGCCGTGGATACGGCCCTGGAACGCCTGGCGCAGGCCTACGCCGAGGCCTCGGCGCCGGCCGCCTTCGCCGCGGTCGATGCCCATGCCCACGCCACGCTGGGCCACACGCTGTGCACCATCAACCGCCACGATGCCGAGCGCATGCGCGTGGTGCGCCTGTACAGTTCCAATCCGCAGGCCTACCCGCCGGGCGGCAGCAAGGACAAGCGCGGCACCGCCTGGGGCCGCCACGTGCTGCTTGAACGCAAGCTGTTCATCGGGGAAGGCACCGATGCCATCCGCGAATTCTTCAACGACCATGACGCCATCCGCGAACTGGGTCTGCGGTCGGTCATCAACGTACCGGTGGTGTATGGCCAGGCCTGCCTGGGCACCGTGAACTTCCTGATGCCGCGCGAGGCCCTGTCGGCCGATGACATCGCTGCGGCCCGGCTGGCGGGGCTGCTGGCGTTGCCCGCCTTTCTCATGCTGGGGCCGCAGGGCTGACGGAGCAGATGCCGCGGCCATGGCCCCGGCCCCGCCTTGCCCGCCGCCTGGGCGCGCCAGCCGCTAGATCAACGCCCGGCGGATGCGCGAGGACGCCATGTCGATCACCACCACGAACGCGACGATGATGATCATCACCGCGCAGGTCTCGGCGTAGCGGAAGCTGCGGATGATTTCCCAGAGCACGGTGCCGATGCCGCCCGCGCCCACGATGCCGACCACCGAGGCCGAGCGCACGTTCGACTCGAAGCGGTACAGCGAATACGAGATCCACAGCGGCAGTACCTGCGGGATCACGCCGTAGACGATTTCTTCGAGCGCGTTGGCACCCGTGGCGCGCACGCCTTCCACCGGCCGCGGATCGATGGCCTCGACCGCTTCCGAAAACAGCTTGGCCAGCACGCCGGTGGTGTGCACCCACAGCGCCAGCACCCCGGCGAACGGGCCCAGGCCCACCGCCACGATGAACAGCATGGCAAACACCATTTCATTGATGGCGCGGCAGGCATCCATCAGGCGCCGCATCGGCTGGTAGACCCAGGCCGGCACCATGTTCGACGAGCACAGCAGGCCCAGCGGCACCGCCAGCACGATCGCCAGGAACGTGCCCCACACGGCGATCTGCACCGTCACGACCATCTCGTCCAGGTACATGCGCCAATCGCGGAAATTGGGCGGGAAGAAGTCGGCGGCAAACTGCGCCATGTTGCCGGAGTCCCGCAGCAGATCCAGCGGCCGCATGTCGGCGCCGCGCCAGGACATCACCAGCAGCGCCAGCACGACGGCCCAGACGAGCAGGACCGGCAGCGACGAGCGCGGCGCGGCGGAAGAACGGGAAGTGGGCACGGCCAGGGTCATATCTTTTCCAGGTGAAGAGGGCGATGAACGCGCGCCGACGCCCGGGGGTCAGGCGCCCGCGCGCGCGGCATCGTTACTGCTTGGCCGTGGCCGTGGCCGGTTGGCCCAGGCTGGCCAGCTTGCGGTCCAGTTCGGCCAGCTGCTTCTGCTTTTCGGCCTGGCTGATGGTGGCGTCGCCTTCGACCTTGGCCTTTTCGCGGGCCAGTTCGATCTGGCGGATCGGCACCAGTTGCTGGTTGTCCGACGCGCGGAAGCCCTGGTAGGTCAGCGCCTTCAGGTTGGCCAGTTCACGCTCGGCATCCTTGCCCTTGCCGTAGTTCACGAAGAAGTCGCGGATCCTGGTCTTCATGTCGGCCGGCAGGTCGGTGCGCATGACCAGGGGGTCGGCCGGGATCAACGGCGACTTCCACAGGATGCGCACGCTGTCGTTGGCGTCCTTGCCGGTGCTCAGGCGATAGCGCTCCAGCGCCTCGGTGTTGTTCACGGCCACGTCCACCTGCTTGTTGATGACCGACAGCAGGTTGGCTTCGTGGTTGCTCGACCGCACCGTCTTGAAGAAGGTCTTGGGTTCGATCTTGTTGGCGGCCCACAGGTAGTAGCCAGGCACGGCGGTGCCGGACGTGGAATTGGGATCGCCCGCGCCGTAGCTGAGCTGGCCGCGGCGCTTGAGCACGTCGTCCAGCGTCTTCAGGTCGCTGTCCTTGTTGACGATCAGCAGCGACCAGTAGCCCGGGTTGCCGTCCTTGTCGATCACCGAGGCGAACACTTCGCCGTTGGCGCGGTCCACCGCCTCGATGGCGGCCTTGTTGCCGTACCAGGCGACCTGCACCTTGTTGAAACGCATGCCTTCGATGATGCCCGCGTAGTCGGACGCGAAGAAAGGCTTGACCGGCACGCCGATGGCGCGGCTCAGGTCGTCGATGACCGGTTGCCAGACCGACTTCAGGTTGGTCGACGATTCGGTCGAGATGATGCCGAAGTTCAGCGGCTTGGCGTCCTGGGCGTGGGCCTGCGTGGACAGGGCGGCGGCGGCGATCAGGGCGCAAAAGGTTCTGCGTAGCATGGGAAAAGCTCCGGGTGGGAAGGCGGTGGGTCAGGCGGCGCAGGCCTGTCGGGAAAGCGGCGCCAGGCCGGGCAGCGGCATGACCGGCGGCGTGTATTCGGGCAGCAGCTCGCTCAGTTCCGAGCCGTACAGCTCGCGCAGCATGGCGGGCGTCAGGTCGGCCGACGGACCGTCGTAGACCACCTTGCCGTGGCGCAGCGCCACCACCCGCGGGCAGTAGCGCAGGGCCACGTCGACCTGGTGCAGCGACACCACCACGGCCACCTTGCGGGTGCGGTTGATCTGCGCCAGCGTGTCCATCACGCGGCGCGACGATTCCGGGTCGAGCGAGGCGATCGGTTCGTCGGCCAGGATCACGCGGGCGTTCTGCACCAGCGTGCGGGCGATGGCCGCACGCTGCTGCTGGCCGCCGGACAGCGTCGAGGCGCGCTGAAATGCATAGTCGTCTATACCAACCTGGGCAAGCGCATCGAGGCCTTGGCGGACTTCGGCGCGCAGGAACACGCGAATCAGGCTGCGCCACATCGGCACACGCGGCAGCAGGCCGGTCAGCACGTTGGTGATCACCGGCAGGCGGCCCACCAGGTTGAATTGCTGGAACACGAAGCCGATGCCGGCGCGGGCGGCGCGCACGTTGCGCGACAGGCGGCCATTGCGCTGGATCAGCTGGCCATTGACGGTCACGCTGCCCTGCCCGGCGTCGCCCGCCACGAAGCCGGCCAGATGGCGCAGCAGGGTGGACTTGCCCGAGCCCGAGGCGCCCAGCAGCGCCACCATTTCACCGTCGGCCACGCGCAGGCTGACGTTGTCCAGCGCCAGTGCGCCGGGATGGAAGGATTTGCTCAGGCCTTGCACTTCGATGGCGGTTGTCATCGTCGAATCCCCTTGGGTAGTTCATGGGCGCATTCTGTTTACGCGGCATGACAGCGCGATGACCTGACGATCGAATCATTTGGCGGAAAATGGGGGCATGGCAACGGACTGAAAGACATCCGTCATATAAGGTCGCGCCACGGTCGCGGGCCGCGGGTATATTCAAGGAATCCCCCCTTCGCCAGGCGCTCATCATGATCAAAGGTTCCTGCCTCTGCGGCCGCGTTGCCTACGAAATCAGCGGCCCGCTCACCGATGCCCTCAATTGCCATTGCGCCATGTGTCGCAAATCGCACGGCGCGGCGTTCCGCAGCCGGGCCACGGTCCAGGCCAAGGACTTCGTCTGGACCAAGGGGGAAAACCACGTCACGTGGTACTGCTCGTCGCCGGGCAACTACCGCGGCTTCTGCGAAGCCTGCGGCACGCCGCTGCTCAGCCGCTTCGACCAGACCCCGGACATCTACGGCCTGCCGCTGGGCGCGCTGGACGACGATCCGGGCGTCAAGCCCGGCGCGCATTGCCACGTGGCCAGCAAGGCGCCGTGGTTCGACATCACCGACACCCTGCCCCAACACCCCGGGGCCTACGAGCGCGCCGACGCGGAGCTGCCGCACGCGGTGACCTGAATATTCAACCCAGGGGTTGAACTTCTGACGAAAAGGGGGATATATTCAACCCTATGGTTGAACTTATGCCCTCCCCCACCCTGGATGCCGTCTTTCGCGCGCTGGCCGACCCCACGCGGCGCGACATGCTGCGCAGCCTGGCCGAGGGGGACCGCAGCATCGGTGAACTGGCCGCGCCTTTGCGCATGAGCTTTGCGGGCGCCTCCAAGCACGTGCAGGCGCTGGAACGGGCCGGCCTGCTGCGGCGCACCGTCAAGGGCCGCAACCATGTCTGCAGCCTGGAACCGGCTCCCATGGCCGAGGCCATGCAATGGCTGCGCTTCTATGAACGATTCTGGTCCGGCAAGCTGGACGCGCTGGCCGCCGCGCTCGCCGCCCACACGCCCCCGGCCAGTCCCCAAGGAGAGCAACATGAGTGAATACGGCGTCGTCACCGGCCCCGAGTCCCTGACCTTCACCCGCGTCCTGCCCGGCAGCGTCGAGCGCGTCTGGGCCTTCCTGACCGAATCCGACAAGCGCGGCCAATGGCTGGCCACCGGCGACATGGACCTGCGCGCAGGCGGTGGCGTCACCCTGCGCTTCGTGCACGCCGACCTGTCGTCCGTCGCCGAACCCACGCCCGACCCCTACAAGCCCTACGAAAACGGGGTCACCACGCATGGCGTCATCACCCGCTGCGAGCCGCCGCGGCTGTTGGCCTTTACCTGGGGCGGCTCGCGCGGCGAACCGTCGGAAGTGACGTTCGAACTGTCGCCGCAGGGCCATGACACCCTGCTGGTGCTGACCCACCGCAAACTCGCCACCCGCGAGGACATGGTCGACGTGGCCGGCGGCTGGCACACCCACCTGGGCGTGCTGTCCGCCCGCCTGGCCGGGCGCAGCCCGGGCCCGTTCTGGTCGGCGCTGCAACGCTGGGAAGCCGACTATCAGGCCCGCATTCCTGCGCGCTAGTCACGGTTTGCCACCCCGCGCCAGCCAGGCCTGCCTGGCGCGGGGAAGTCGTTCAATAGCAACTATCACGCCCTGGCGGCAGATAAAGACTGGCTAAATATTGCGCTTTGAAGTAACATAAGTCCGTGATTTTTCCGCAAAAACCGGGCTTATTTCACTCTGCGCGCCAACCTTGCGGTGGCGGGTCGGAACGGCAACCGGTTTTCTTGGGCGAAACCTACGACTGTCCCGCAGCGCATTGCAGCAACCGCGCCGCCCGGCACTGCAGCAGACGCTCCAACCCGCTTCTTCCGGCTACGCGCTACCCGCGCCAAACCGCGACCAAGCCGCGCATCGCGCGCACACCGCCCTCGCGGCGCGAGTATCCGTCATTTCAGACATCCACCCGGGATGCCGTGGCCCCTACCCGCGCTTGCCCGAACGTTTTACGTTCAAACCGCCGGACCTGGATATCAAGGTCCAACGCGCCCGCCGCCCCTGCGGCGCGCCATGCCGACGGCATGGCGGCGCGCAATGATCAAGGAGTAGAAAATGGCTAAAGAAGAACTCATCGAATTGGATGGCATCGTTGACGAAGTGCTGCCCGATAGCCGCTACCGCGTCAAACTGGACAACGGCATCGAAGTGGGCGCCTACGCCTCGGGCCGCATCCGCAAGCACCGCATCCGCATCCTGGCGGGCGATCGCGTCACCCTGGAAATGTCGCCGTACGACCTGACCAAGGGCCGCATCAACTTCCGCCACAAGGACGAACGCGCTCCCGCGCCGCACCGTCCCCAGCAATACCGCCGCTAAAACGCCCGGCTCCGGGCCGGCCTGTGCGCCGGCCCCCCACCGCTTGCTTCAGCGCGGCTTGCCCTTAACCTTGCCCGCGCCCTGCCGTAGTAATGCAGAAGACCCCGGTTCATGAAAAAATGGCGCCCAGCCGCCAGGCCCGGCGGAACACGCACGAAGCAAGATGGATCTGACACAGGAATTGAAAGAAGCCGCCGACCAGCTCTCTCTGACGCGAAGACGATTCGCCAAGGGGGAAGAAGGCCTGCGCCTGCTTCATCAATCGCGCGAGGCGTTCATCAACAGCCTGCGCAACACCGGCCTGACCTACGCCGAAGCCAAGACCAAGTACGACAATTGCCTGGATGAGCAGGAAGTGCAGCTGCACGGCATGCTGGACCAGATGATGTATGCCGAGCGCATGCACCAGTTCGTGCTGCACCGCATCGCCCTGCAACAGCCGGCCACCGCGCCGGCCGCGCCCGAACCGCAGGCGCAAGCCGTCACCGCCTGACCGTGGCCCCGGCGCGCCCGTGCGCGCCGCGCAACGTCAGGGCTTGAAGGCGCCGATGAAGATCGCGGGGTCCACCCGCGCATCGTTCAGGCTGACATTCCAGTGCAGGTGCGGGCCGGTCGCCCGACCGGTGGCCCCGACCTTGCCCACCAGGCCGCCGCGCGGCACCTCATCGCCCACCTTCACGTCGATGGCCGACATGTGGCAGAACATGCTGACGAAGCCCTGGCCATGGTCCAGGAACACCGTCTTGCCGTTGAAGAAGTAATCCCCCACCAGCGACACCACGCCCGCGGCCGGCGCCTTGATCGGCGTACCGGCCGGCACGGCGAAATCCAGGCCGGAATGCGGATTGCGTTCTTCGCCGTTGAAAAAACGGCGCAGGCCGAACGGGCTGGACAGGCGGCCGCCGGTGACCGGGCGGTCCAGCAGCACGTTGCTGGGCGTGACGCCCGCGCGATACGCGCGGTTGGCAGCGCTTTGCTCGGCCATCTCGCGTTCGATGCGCTTCATGTCGTCCGGGTCCGGATTGACCTGGCGCGGGTTCTTCAGCGTGATGTGCTGCGCCACGTATTCCTTGGCGCGCACGGTGAAGGGCACCTGGCGCGTGGCATTGCCGTCGAGCACCGAGATTTCCTGCGCGCCCGGCTTGACCGCCAGCGGAATGCCGACCACGGCGATCCACTGCTTGCCGTCTTCGCGCAGCACCAGCACGCGGCGGTCGCGGTAGGTGACTTCGGGCGCGCGGGCGCCGTCGCCCAGCGCCAGTACGGCCACGCCGCCCGGCACCGGCGCATTGAGCTTGCGGGTGATGAAACCGGCCTGCGGGCCGGCGGCCTGCTGGGCCCGGGCCGGCAGGCCCAGGCAGACGGCGGCTGCGGCCAGCCCCAGCCGCAGCATGTCTCGGCGTTGCGGCATCACTGTTGCAGGCACAGGTTGGCCGGTTCGATCAGGCTCTGGTCGCGCCGCGTGATGCGGGTGGACAAGCGGGCTTCGGTCTTGCCCTTCCAGGTGGTGGTGGTCAGCACGGCCTCGACGCCCAGGCTGTCCTGCTGGATCAGTTCAAAACCGTTGCGCACCGCCTTGCGCTCGAAATTCACGCCAATGCCCTTCCAGGCCGAGGCGACGCAATTGGTGTAGTCCTCGGCCGAGCGCTGGGTAGACCCGTAGAACACCGGATCGCGGTCGCGCACGTCTTTGACGTTGGCGCAGGCCGACACGGCGAGCAGGACGGCGGTAAGGGACAAGGCAGTACGGACCTTCATGGGACGGCTCTCTGGCTGAGGTGTAAAAAGGGGGCGGCCAACTATACCGCAGCGTCCCCGGGGGCAGGCTGCGGGCGGCGCGCCGATTTGGGGCGGAAGGCGGCGATGACCTCGGGATGGGTCTCGGCATAGGGGCCGCCGATCAGGTCGATGCAATAGGGAATGGCGGCAAAGATGCCCGGCACCAGGGTCGACCCGTCGTCGGCCTTCAGGCCTTCCAGCGTTTCGCGAATGGCCTTGGGCTGGCCCGGCAGGTTCACGATCAGGGCGGCGTGCGAAGGCCGCTCGCGGATGACGGCCACCTGCCGCGACAGGATGGCGGTGGGCACGAAACGCAGGCTGATCTGGCGCATCTGTTCGCCAAAGCCGGGCATTTCCTTGGTGCCGACGGCCAGGGTGGCCTCGGGCGTGACGTCGCGCCGGGCCGGGCCGGTGCCGCCGGTGGTCAGCACCAGGTCGCAGCCGCAGGTATCGACCAGTTCGATCAGCGTCTCGGAAATGCGCGCAGGCTCGTCGGGGATCAGGCGGTCCACGGCCTGCCAGGGCGAGGCCAGGGCGCCGCCCAGCCATTCGCGCAGGGCGGGCAGGCCCTGGTCCTGGTAGGCGCCGGTCGAGGCGCGGTCGGAAATCGACACCAGGCCGATGATCAGTTCGTCGGGGTGGCGGCGGGCGATTCGGGTAGGGGTAGTCATGGCAGGATGCTATCGCATTCTTCGGCGGCCCAGCCGGACGCGGACGCGGCGGGCTCGGCCAGAGGTTGTCGCAAAAAGGGGAATCGGCGGGCACCCTCGGGTTTGCGCGCTTGTCTCGGTCATGGCGCCTGGATAACATCCGCTCACAATCCGATCCCTCACTTGAGACGCGCGCCGCGCCTTCCTGGTTCCTCATGTTCAAACGCACCCTTGGGCAGCATGCGCTGGCGGCAGCGCTGGCCCTGGCCGTTGCCGTGGCAGCGGGCTGGGGCGCCTGCCACTCGCTGGCCCTGCGGACCGGCCCGGCGCCCGCCGCCTCGGCGGGCGTCTACATCCACAACCTGGGCAACACCCTGCAGGACCAGACCCGCAACCTGTCGCGCCTGAGCCAGGCGCTGCGCACCGGCGACCGGCTGGTGGTGCTGGGCTCGTCCGAACTCACCAGCACCGACCTGCGTTTCGTGCCGTACCGGTTCCTGGCCGACGAATTGCAGATGCCGGTCATGGCCTACGGCCATTCCGGCTTTCAATCGCTGGGCATGCAACTGGTGCTGGCCGCCCTGGCCGACGACCTGTCGCCCGCCTCGCGGGTGGTGGTGATGGTGTCGCCGGGCTGGTTCGATGGCGACGGCGGCCTGGGGCCGGACGAATTCCGCGAACACGCCAATCCTCTCTTGCCCCGCCTGCTGCGCCAGCCCGAGGGGCGCGAACAGGTCGCGCGCTGGCTGCACGACAAGGGCGATGCCCGCGTGGCCTGGTCCATGGCCGCCGAGCAGGCGTACGTGTTCCGCCAGCGGCTGGTGGACCTGTGGGCGCCCGCGTATGCCGCCCCGGCTCCGGAAAACGAAATGGCCGGCCCGGGCGCTGCCGCCCGCGTGGTGGACTGGGACGCGTTGGCGCGCGAGGCGCAGGACGCCGAGCAGGCGCAAATGGCCCGCAACCGCTATGCGGTGCGCGACGACTTCTTCGACAAATACCTGCAAGCCGTGCCGGCGGGCGGCAAGACCGCGTTCCAGCCCCAGCCGCTGACCGGCAAGGACGAATTGCGCGAGCTGGCCGCGCTGATGCAGTTGCTGCGCAACCACGGCGTGAACGCGCTGTTCGTGATGCAGCCGCTGCACCCGCTGGTGTTCAAGGACCTGGACCGCTTCACCCCGATCCAGCACGAGGTCAACGCCCTGTGCGCCCGCTACGCCATGACCTGCATGGACATGTACGGTGCCCCCTACGAGGTCGGCACCCTGCGCGACGTGCAGCACCTGGGCGAACTGGGCTGGCTGCGGGTCAACCAGCGCATCGCCGAGATGTTCCGGCCATGATGCCCCTTTTTTCTCCCCAGCCCGCCAAGGAGGGCCCGCGATGAAGAAAACCCTGTGGCTGTGCCTGCTGTACCTGGGGCTGCTGGCAGTCATGATGATCCAGGCCGACACCTCGGCCAACCTGGGCAAGCCGATCGAGATCGAGTTCCAGTACCAGAAGTTCTAGGGGCCGGCCCGGGGGCGCGCGCGCAGGGGGCCAAGGGGACTGCGCCCTGGGCGCCAGGGCCGCCGGTCGCAGGGCCGCTCGCCCCCGCCGCGAGGCGTGTCCACCATGCCGTCGAAGTTGCGCCAAGCAACCAGGGACAGGTCACAAATCTGTAATAATCTGGGCCTCGCCGGAACCTCTCCCCGCCCTCCATGTTCTCCCTCTTCCATGGCCTAGACCTCTGGGTCGGCCTCAGCCTTGCGCTGGCCCTGACATTCGTCCTGGCCTTCGAATTCATCAATGGCTTTCATGACACGGCAAATGCCGTCGCGACGGTCATCTACACCAAGGCGATGCCGCCGCACCTGGCGGTGGTGCTTTCCGGCATCTTCAACTTCCTGGGCGTGCTGCTGGGCGGCGTGGGCGTGGCCTACGCCATCGTCCACCTGCTGCCGGTGGAACTGCTGATCAACGTGGACACGGGGCGCGGACTGGCCATGGTGTTCGCCATGCTGGCCGCCGCCATCGCCTGGAACCTGGGCACCTGGTATTTCGGCATTCCCGCGTCCAGCTCGCACACGCTGATCGGCTCGATCCTGGGCGTGGGCCTGGCCAATGCCCTGATGACCGACCTGCCCCTGGCGGACGGCGTCAACTGGGGCAAGGCGATCGACATCGGCGCCTCGCTGGTGGTGTCGCCGGTGGCGGGCTTCCTGGTGGCCGGCGGGCTGTTGCTGGCGCTCAAGCGCTGGCTGCCGCTATCCAAGATGCACAAGACGCCCGAGCAGCGCCGCGCCATCGACAATAAAAAGCACCCGCCGTTCTGGAACCGCCTGGTGCTGGTGCTGTCGGCGATGGGCGTGAGCTTCGTGCACGGCTCGAACGACGGCCAGAAGGGCATCGGCCTGATCATGCTGGTGCTGATCGGCATCGTGCCGGCCAACTTCGTGCTGGACACCAATAGCACCACCTACCAGATCGAACGCACCCGCGACGCGGCCACCCACCTGTCCGCCTTCTACCAGCGCAACGAAGCCATGCTGGGCGACTTCCTGGCGCTCAAGCGCGCCGGCTCGGCCTCGGACCTGCCGCGCAATTTCCGCTGCGATCCCGAGCTGACCCTGCCCACCATCGACGCGCTGCAGGCCGACCTGCATGGCGTCAGCAACTATGCCGACCTGTCGGCGGCCAAGCGCATCGACGTGCGCCGCTACCTGCTGTGCCTGGACGACACGGCCAAGAAGGTGGCGCGCATCGAAGGCCTGCCGGCCCGTGAACGCACCGACCTGCAACGCCTGCGCGCCGACCTGACCGCCACCACCGAGTACGCGCCCTTCTGGGTGATCGTGGCGGTGGCGCTGGCGCTGGGCGCCGGCACCATGGTGGGCTGGCGCCGCGTGGTGCTGACGGTGGGCGAAAAGATCGGCAAGCAGGGCATGACCTACGCCCAGGGCATGTCGGCCCAGCTGACGGCGGTGGGCGCCATCGGCCTGGCCAATGTGTTCAGCCTGCCCGTCTCGACCACCCACGTGCTGTCGTCCGGCGTGGCCGGCACCATGATCGCCAACAAGAGCGGCCTGCAGGGAGGCACGGTGCGCAACATCCTGCTGGCCTGGATCCTGACCCTGCCCGCCTCGATGCTGCTGGCGGCCGGCCTGTTCTGGGTCGGCGTGCAGATCGCCGGCTGATCCGCGCGGCGGACGCAACACTCTGGCAACCGCGCCGGGCTATGTCCGGCGCGGGCGCGCCACTACCATGGCGCCATGGCTACCTCTTCCCCCACCCTGCATTACATCTATGACCCGCTTTGCGGCTGGTGCTATGGCGCCGCGCCGCTGATCGAGGCCGCCCGCGGCATCGCGGGCCTGACGATCGCGCCCCACGGCGGCGGCATGATGACCGGCAGCAACGTCCAGCCGGTCACCGACGCCCTGCGCCGCTACGTCATGCCGCACGATGCGCGCATCGCCGGCCTCACCGGCCAGGAATTCGGCGTGGACTATACAGACGGCCTGCTGCGCGACCCCGGTGCAGTGTTCGATTCGGCCCCGCCCACCACCGCGGTCCTGGCCGCGCAGACGCTGGCGGGCCGCGGCCTGGACCTGCTCAAGCGGCTGCAGCGCGCGCACTACGTGCAAGGCCTGCGCATCGCCGACCCCGCTGAACTGCAACGGCTGGCCGAAGACATCGGGCTGGATGCCGAGGCCTTCCGCGCCGCGTATGCGCAAGCCGACGGCGAGGCCACCGCGCGCCACATCGCCGACAGCCGGGCGCTGCTGACGCGGGTGGGCGGCTCGGGCTTTCCGACGCTGGCGCTGGAAATGAACGGCACCTATACGCTGCTGGAACCGGGCCGCTACCTGGGCCGCCCGTCGCAATGGCAGGCAGACCTGCGCGAGCGGCTGAAGTAAACACCGCCCGGCAAGGCCCGTTGCGCCAACCCGGTTCGGCCAGAACCCTCCAGGCGGCCTGCGTGGCCGGGCATCAGGACTCGCCGATGTCTCCGTCGCGCTGCAAGGCGCGATGCATCGCCGGGCGCGCCGCCAGCCGTTCGGCATAGGCCGAGTCGGTTACGGTACGCCCAGTTCTTCCAGCAGCCAGAGTATCCGGAACGACCGCGAGCGCGGCGCGTGATAGAGGGTCAGCATGGTCGGTCTCCTGGGTCAGTCGCTGCCGCCCAGCGCACGCAGTTGCGCCTTCAGGCGCCGCACTTCCTGGCTGAGGTCCAGGATCAGCGCCACGGCATCCAGGCCCGCGCCGAAATCGCGTTCCAGGCGGCGTGCGTCCAGCGCGCGTTGCAGGTCCATGCTGTAGAAGCGCCAGTGCGCGGGTTGCTGCCCGGCGGCCTCGACGATGCCGACTTCGACCAGTTGCGCGACCCATTCCACTTCGGCGCCGCAGGCGCGGGCCAGGTCGTCGGCCGTAAGCGGTTGCGATTTGCCCACCACGGTGGCGCTGGTGATGACGAGTTTCTTCATGATCAGACCCCCAGGTGGCGCCGCGGGTTGAACGGCAGGTCTTGCTGCAGCTTGCGGTAGGCCTCCTTGGCGGCCTCGGTGTCGGCCGGCGGCAGGGCCAGCTCGAGCACCAGGTACAGGTCGCCGGGCGGATCACCCGGAATGCCGCGCCCCCGCAGACGCAGCTTGCGGCCGTTGCCGGAGCCGGCCGGGATGGCGACTTCGACGGTGCCGCCCGGCGTGGGCGCATTGACCTTGGCGCCCAGCGCCGCCTCCCAGGGGGCGACCGGCAGCGTCATGTAGAGGTCGCGCCCTTCGGCGCGGTAGCGGGCGTGCGGCTTGAAGCGCACTTCCAGGTACAGGTCGCCGTTTTCGCCACCGCCATAGCCGGGCATGCCCTGCCCCGCCAGGCGGATGAACTGGCCTTCGCGCACGCCGGGCGGAATGCGCACGCTGAGCGTGCGCGTCTGCATTTGCGGGCGGCCCTGGTCATCGACCTGCATGGACCGCAGGCTGATGTCGCGCGTGGCGCCCTTCAGCGCATCTTCGAGGTCGACCTCGATGGCCGCGTGATGGTCGTCGCCGCGGGCGCGGAATTCCTGCTGCGCGCCCTGGCCCGCCGCGCGGCGGCCGCGGCCACCGAACAGCGACGAGAAGAATTCGCTGAACTGGGCTTCGTCGCCAGGCGCCGCGCCGCGGTGGAATTCGAAGCCTTCGTCCCAGCCGGGAGGCGGCTGGAAGCCGCCGCCGGGCGATACGCCGGCCGCGAGGTTGTCGTAGGCTTCGCGCTTTTCCTTGTCGCGCAGCACGTCGTAGGCTTCGTTGACGTCGCGCATGCGCGCCTCGGCGTCGCTTTCCTTGCTGACGTCGGGGTGGTATTTGCGGGCGAGCTTGCGGTAGGAGCGCCGGATCTCGTCTTCGGAGGCGCCACGCTCCACACCAAGAATGCTGTAGTAGTCCTTGAACTCCATTTTCCAGCCCATGGTTGGGGTTGCAGCCAAAGGCGGCTCGCGCCGGATTCGGCCCTGAATACAAAGAAGATAGGGGCTGGCGGCCGATTTTTCAATGCGATTCACCAAGTTTGCCGCTTCGCGCATAATTGCAGGCTGCGGTCCGGTCGCGCAGACCGGGCCGGCGGCCCCGCGCCCGTTGCGCCAGGCCGCCACCAACGAACAGGAACCGATCGTGCTGGAAATCATCGACGTCGACTTCAACCACCCGGAACACGGCGAGCAAGTGCTGGCCATGCTCAACGAATACGCCAGCGGCCCCATGGGCGGCAATTCGCCCTTGCCCGACTACGCTCGTCAGAACCTGATCGGCGAACTGGCCCGCCGCCCCACCGCGCACGCACTGCTGGCCCGGGTCGACGGCCAGGCGGCTGGCGTGGCGATCTACCTGGAGGGCTTTTCCACGTTCGCCTGCCGTCCGCTGGTGAACCTGCATGATCTGGCCGTTTCGCCGCGCTTCCAGGGCCTGGGCGTGGGCAAGCAGTTGCTGGCCGCGCTGGAAACCCGCGCCCGCCAGATGGGCTGCTGCAAGATCACGCTGGAAGTGCTGGAAGGCAACGACGTCGCACAGGGCCTGTACCGCAAGCTGGGCTTTGAAGGCTATTCGCTGGACGAAGACACCGGCCGCGCCATGTTCTGGCAAAAGAAGCTGGCCGCCTGAGCCGCCCACGATTCCCCTACCGGGCGCCGCCGCGGCGCCCCCCCCTGGCAAAGGACATCCCATGAAGATGAGCAACATCCCCTTCGGCACCACCGACTGGTCCGCCGTCGAGGCGACCGAACACCCCGGCGATACCGGCATGGCCTACTGGCGCACCCGCCAGTTCGGCGACATACGCGTGCGCATGGTCGAATACACCGCCGGCTACCTGGCCGACCACTGGTGCAGCAAGGGCCACATCCTGTTCTGCCTGGAAGGCGAACTGCACACCGAGCTGGAAGACGGCCGCCGCTTCGTGTTGACGCCCGGCATGAGCTACCAGGTGGCCGACCAGGCCGAGCCGCACCGCTCGTCCACGGCGACCGGCGCCAGGCTCTTCATCGTCGACTGACGCGCCCGCGCGACACGCTGAATTTCAGTTGCGTTACGCTTCATCCTACGACCCCTCCTACGTAACCCCTCATCACCGCCACACCGGAGAAGCACTTGGGCGCCCCGTTTACGCTGTTCGTCGATTCCCAGTTCCTCAGCCCCTACGCCATGTCGGCCTATGTGGCGCTGGCTGAAAAACAACTGCCCTTCGAAGTGCGCCTGATCGACCTGGACGCGGGTGAGCAACGCATGCAGCCCTACCAGTGCCGCGCCCTGACCGCACGCGTGCCGGCGCTGACGCATGGCGATTTCAACCTGACCGAATCCACCGCCATCACGGAATACCTGGAAGACCTGCACCCGGCGCCGGCCTGTACGGCGCTGTATCCGGCCGATGCGCGCGACCGTGCCCGTGCCCGGCAGTTGCAGGCCTGGCTGCGCAGCGACCTGGCCGCCCTGCGCCAGGAACGCCCCACCGAAACCGTGTTCTACGACCAGCCCGGCCAGCCCCTGTCCGACGCCGGCCACGCGGCGGCGGCCAAGCTGATCCACGTCGCGAGCGCCCTGATCGGCGCCGGCCAGTCGACCCTGTTCGACGGCTGGTGCATTGCCGACGTCGACCTGGCGGTGGCGCTGCGGCGCCTGTGGCTGGACGGCCTGCCCGATCCGCTGCGCGACTATGCCCAAGCGCAATGGCAGCGCCCGTCGGTGCGCAAATGGCTCGAGCACAACGCGGCAGCCCGCAGCTAGCCCACCTGCCGCAGCCGCCATGCAATTGCTGGATCACGTCTCCCTGACCGTCGCCGGGCTGGACGCCGCCCGGCCCTTCTACGATGCGGTCATGCAGGCGCTGGGCGCGGCCAAGGTCTACGACCGCCCCGATGCCCTGGGCTACGGCGAACGCTGCCGGCCCGGCGATGCCGGGCACACCTACATTTCCATCCTGGGCGATGCCGCCGAACCGCTGGCCGGCACCCGCCGCCATTGGTGCTTCAAGGCCGCCAGCCGCGCGGTGGTGGACGCCTTTCACGCTGCCGGGCTGGCCCATGGCGGCCGCGACGACGGCGCGCCCGGCCTGCGGCCGCACTACCATCCGCATTACTACGCCGCGTTTCTGCTGGACCCGTCGGGCAACCGCATCGAGGCCGTCTGCCACGACGCACCCTGACGCGTCGCCCGGGGGGCGGAACACCCAGAGGGACGGATAGTCCGCCCGTGTTTGACCTGCATCAATCCCACCCATGTTGCGATGCAACATTCAATCAGGTGTAATGGGGGGGTCAAGTCAGCTGGTTCCACTGGGAACCCGCCCGGCGGCAACGTTGCCGCCGGCAGCATCCCTACAGGAGATCGCCATGGCCGAATCCGGCAACGATCGCGTCCCCGCCCCGTCCTTCAATCCCTGGACGGCCGCCTATGAATACGCCGTGGACGCCTGGCAGCGCGCCGTGCTCTATGCCGACGTGATGCGCCAGCGCGGCAACCAATATCACGAGCACATGGCCAAGCGGGCCCCCAACGTGCTCAGCATGGAATACGAACTGGTGCTGGACGGCCGCGAACTGGACCGGCCAGTCAATTACGGCCTGCTGCGCATCAAGCCGCCCGAAGGCGTGGTGGTCGACCCCATCAAGCGCCCCTTCCTGGTGGTGGACCCCCGCGCCGGGCACGGCCCCGGCATCGGCGGCTTCAAGCCCGAAAGCGAGATCGGCGTGGCGGTACGCGCCGGCCACCCCTGCTACTTCGCCACCTTCCTGCCCCGGCCCATGCCTACCCAGACCGTCGAAGACGTGATGGCGGCCGAAGCCCACTTCCTGGAAAAGATCATCGCCCTGCATCCGGACGCCGAAGGCAAGCCGGTGGTGGTGGCCAACTGCCAGGCCGGCTGGCAGATCATGATGACCGCCGCGGTGCGCCCGGAGCTGTTCGGGCCCATCATCATCGCCGGGGCGCCGCTGTCGTACTGGGCGGGCTGGCGCGGCATGAACCCGATGCGCTACGCCGGCGGCCTGCTGGGCGGCAGCTGGCTTACCGCCCTGACCAGCGACCTGGGCAACGGCACCTTCGATGGCGCCTGGCTGGTGCAGAACTTCGAAAACCTGAATCCCGCCAACACGCTGTGGTCCAAGCAGTACAACCTGTATTCCAAGGTCGACACCGAGGCCGGGCGCTACCTGAGCTTCGAAAAATGGTGGGGCGGCCACGTCTTTTTGAACGGGCCGGAAATCCAGTACATCGTCGACAACCTGTTCGTCGGCAACCGCCTGTCGTCCTCGGGCCTGGTGACCTCGGACGGCATCCGCATCGACCTGCGCAACATCCGTTCGCCCATCGTGGTGTTCTGCTCCAAGGGCGACAACATCACGCCGCCGCCGCAGGCCCTGGGCTGGATCCCCGACCTGTACCAGGACGACGCCGAAGTGCTGGCGCACGACCAGACCATCGTCTACGCCGTCCATGAAAGCATCGGCCACCTGGGCATCTTCGTGTCGGGCAGCGTCGCGCGCAAAGAACACCAGGAATTCACCTCGAACATCGACATGATCGATGTGCTGCCGCCCGGCATCTACCAGGCGGAAATCACCGACAAGACGCCGGACACGCCCAACGCCGACCTGGCCTACGGCAACTACGTGCTGTCGTTCGAGCAGCGCAAGATGGATGACGTGCGCGCCATCGTCGACCGCAAGGAAGACGACGACCGCCGCTTCAAGGCCGTTGCCCGCATCTCGGACATCAACCTGGGCATGTACCGCAGCTTCGTGCAGCCCTGGGTGCGCGCCGCGGTCACGCCGCAATCGGCCGAATGGAGCCAGCGCCTGCATCCGCTGCGCCTGCCCTACGAACTGGTGTCCGACCGCAATCCGCTCATCGCCCCCATCGCAAAGGTGGCCGAGCAGGTACTAGAACACCGCCAGCCGGTCTCGCCCGCCAATCCGTTCCTGATCGCCCAGGAAATGTTCTCGAACCTGATCGAGACCGGCCTGAACATCTTCCAGGAACTGCGCGATTCGGCCGACGAGCGCACCTTCATGAGCGTCTATGGTTCGCCGCTGGTGCAAGACCTGGCCGGCCTGGGCGGCAAGGACGGCCTGCCGCGCCGCCACCCCGGCGTGTCGCCGGAACACCGCCGCTTCATGGAAGAACGCGCCGCCGAGCTGCGTTCGCTGCTGCAGGAAGGCGGCCTGCGCGTGGCCGCCATCCGCATGCTGCTGTACGTGGCGGGGGCAGAAGGCGGGCTGGACGAACGCAGCTTCGCGCTGATCCGCAAGATGCGCGCCGAAGCCGGCAACAGCATGACGCTGCAGGAATTCAAGGACATCGTGCGCGACCAGGCGATGATGATGCGGCTGGATTCCGCCGCGGTCTTGCAGACCATGCCGCACCTGCTGGAAAGCTCGCCGCCCGACGCCATTCGCGAGGCGCTGGATTCGATGAAGCACGTGCTGGAAGCGGCCGAGCCGATGAGCCCGGCCGCGCGCCAGAGCCTGGCCGAGATGGAACAGATCTTCCTGACGGCTGAACGCGCGGCCCAGCGCCTGGCGCCGCCCGCGGCGCGCAAGCGCCCCCGCATCGCGGCCGCCCGGCAAGAGGCCCCGGCCGCCGCCCAGCCCGCCAAGACCCGGCGCGCGCCGGTCAAGGCCGCCAAGGCTGCGGCGCCCGCGGCCAAGCCTGCCGCCAAGGCCGCCACCCCCCGCCCTGATGCCAAGGCCGCGCCCAGGAAAGCCGCGGCCCGCAAGCCCGCCGCGAAGAAAGCCGCTGCCAAGCAAGCCGCCGCGACCAAGACCGCGAGCGCCCGTCAACCCGCCCACGTCGAATCCGAATGAGTCTGCCCACCTCCACGCATTACGACAAGCTCATCGCCCGCGCGCAAACGCTGGACCCCGCGCTGTGCGCCATTGCCCACCCCTGCGACGAGCCGTCGCTGTCGGCCGCGCTGGAAGCGCGCGACCTGGGCCTGTTGCGGCCCATCCTGGTGGGCCCGGAGCACAAGATCCGCGACACCGCCGCGCAGTTCAAGCTGAACCTGGGCGACGCCCGCATCGTCGACGTGCCGCACAGCCACGCCGCGGCCGAGACCGCCGTCGCCCTGGTGCGCAGCGGCGAAGCCTCGCTGCTCATGAAGGGCAGCCTGCACACCGATGAGCTGATGCACGAAGTGGTGGCGCGCACCACGGGCCTGCGCAGCGGACGGCGCATCAGCCATGTGTTCATCATGGAAGTGCCCACCTATGCCGAGCCGCTGTTCATCACGGATGCCGCCATCAACATCTTCCCCGACCTGGAAACCAAGGCCGACATCATCCGCAACGTGATCGACCTGCACCATGGGCTGGGGCTGGGCGAGCCGCGCGTGGCGATCCTGTCGGCGGTGGAACAGGTCACCCCCAGCATTCCCAGCACCATCGAGGCCGCCGCGCTGTGCAAAATGGCCGACCGCGGCCAGATCGCAGGCGGCGTGCTGGACGGCCCGCTGGCGCTGGACAACGCCATCAGCCCCGACGCCGCCCGCATCAAGGGCATACGCTCACCCGTGGCCGGCGTGGCCCAGGTACTGGTGGTGCCCGACCTGGAAGCCGGCAACATGCTGGCCAAGAACCTGACCTTCCTGGCCAACGCCGAGGCCGCCGGCATCGTGCTGGGCGCGCGCGTGCCCATCATCCTGACCAGCCGCGCGGACAGCCCGCGCTCGCGCCTGGCGTCCTGCGCGGTGGCCGCGATCTACGCGCACCATCTGGCCCAGCAGCAGGCCCGTCCGCTGGCGTAGCGAGGCGGGGCTGCGGCCCCGCCCGCCGCGGCAAGTCTGCCGCAGCGTTTGTCGCACCTTGCCCGTCGCGGCGATTCCATCGCCTCTTGTCCGTTGCATCTAAAGGCCATTGCCCATGTCCGACACCATCCTGGTCATCAACGCCGGCAGTTCCAGCATCAAGTTCTACCTGTACGACATCGACGACAAAGCGGCCCTGGCGCCGCGGCTGGGCGGCCAGCTCGAAGGCATCGGCACCCGCCACCCGCGCCTGCGCGTGCGCGACGCCGCCGGCCAGACGCTGGTGGAACGCGACATCGCGCCCAGCCATGCGCCCGACGTGCCCAACGGCCAGGAAGTGGTCGGCACCTGGCTCAGCGGTCACCTGGGCGGCGCGCCGCTGGCCGTGGGCCACCGCGTGGTGCACGGCGGCCCCGACCTGTCCCAACCGGTGCTGGTCGACGATGCCATCCTGGCGCAGCTCGACGCCTACACGCCCCTGGCGCCGCTGCACCAGCCCAACAACCTGGCCCCCATCCGCGTGATCCGCGAGCGGCGCCCCTGGATTCCTCAGGTGGCGTGCTTTGACACCGCCTTCCACCGCAGCCATTCCGACGTCGCCGATCGCTACGCCCTGCCCGACAAGCTCTACCAGCAAGGCGTGCGCCGCTATGGCTTTCATGGCCTGTCGTACGAATACATTGCCCAGCGCCTGCGCCAGGCGCTGCCCGAAATCGCCATGGGCAAGATCATTGCCGCGCACCTGGGTTCGGGCGTGTCCGCCTGCGCCATGCACCAGGGCAAGAGCGTGGACAGCACCATGGGCTTCACCGCCCTGGAAGGCCTGCCCATGGGCACGCGCCCCGGCCGGCTGGATGCCGGCGTGGTGCTGTGGATGATGGAACAGGGCATGACCCACGACGAGATCGAGCACACGCTCTACCACGACTGCGGCATGAAGGGCCTGTCCGGCATCAGCAACGACATGCGCGAGCTGCTGGCCAGCGACGCGCCGTCGGCCAAGCTGGCGCTGTCGTACTTCGCCTGGCGCGTGGCCGAAGGCATGATCGGGCTGGGCTGCGCCATGAACGGCATCGACGGCATCGTCTTCACCGCCGGGGTCGGCGAGAACTCGGCCGAGATCCGCCAGGCCATCAGCGAACACTGGGGCTGGCTGGGCATCAAGCTCGACCCCGAGCGCAACGCCCGCCACGGCCCGCGCATTTCCAGCGACGACAGCCGCATCGGCGTCTACGTCGTGCGCACCAACGAAGAACTCGTCATTGCACAGCACACCCTGGACCTGGTGAAACAACGATGAACGCCCCGCTTCCCCTGGCCGGCAAACGCGGCCTGGTCACCGGCATTGCCAACGCCGATTCCATCGCCTGGGGCTGCGCCAAGGCCTTTCGCGCCCTGGGCGCGGAACTGGCGGTGACCTACCTGAACGACAAGGCGCGACCGCACGTCGAACCGCTGGCGCGGCAAGTGGACGCGTCCCTGCTGATGCCGCTGGACCTGTTGCAGGACGGCCAGCTCGAAGCCGTCTTCGACCGCATCACCGAACAGTGGGGCGGCCTGGACTTCGTGCTGCACTCCATTGCCTACGCGCCGCGCGACGACCTGCACGGGCGCGTCACCGACTGCTCGCGCGCCGGCTTCCTGCAGGCGATGGATGTGTCTTGCTGGTCGTTCATCCGCATGGCCAAGCTGGCCGAGCCGCTGATGCCGGGCGGCGGCGCGCTGTTCTGCATGAGCTACTACGGCTCGCAGATGGTGGTCGAGCACTACAACATGATGGGCCCGGTCAAGGCCGCGCTGGAATCGGCCACCCGCTACCTGGCCGCCGAGCTCGGCCCCCAGGGCATCCGCGTGCATGCGATTTCCCCCGGGCCGCTCAAAACCCGGGCCGCCTCGGGCATCCATGAATTCGACGCCTTGCTGGACCGCGCCCAGGCCAAGGCCCCGGCGCGCAGTTTGGTGTCCATCGATGACGTCGGCGAGGCCACCGCCTGGCTCGCCACCGACGCCGCCCGCCTGATGACGGGGCAGACCTTGTATATCGACGGCGGCTATCACATCATCGATTGAGGCATTCGGCATGCCCATGCCGCGTAGGGACCGCAGCGGCCCGGCCACCCAATGGGCAACCCGGGCCCGAGCCACGCTTCAGCTCAGCGTGGCCGGCGCCGGCCCCTGGCGCCAACGCTCGATGGCTTCGACCGCCTGCTCGGGGCTGGCAAAAATCTTGTCGCGGCCGATCCGGTCGGCCAGGCCGCTGCGATCCAGCGCCATGCGGAACTGGCCATGCCCCCCCGCCACCAGCAGCACCATGCCGCGGTCGCGCAGCTCGCGCCGCAATTCATACAGCGCCTCGATCGCATCCGCGTCCGCCTGCGTCATCGCCTCGGCGTCCAGCACGAACCACGTCACGTCGCCGGCTTGCTCGATCACCTCGCGCGCGCGCCGCCGGAACGCGTCCGCATTGAAGAACCACACCGACGACTCGAACAGCCAGATCACGGTGCCCGGCACCGGCTGCGCCTGCGGATTCAAGTGCATCTTGCCCAGCACCGATTCGCCCGGCAGACGGCCCAGCAAGGCGTCGCGCGGATTGCCGGACACGTACATCGCGTACAGCAACGTGGCGCCCACCGACACCGCCACGCCCTGCAGTACGCCAAAGCCCACCACGCCCACCGCCGCCAGGATGCCGAAGGCCAGCTCGACGCGAGAAATGCGGGCCAGCCGCAGGAAGGCCTGCCCATCGAACAGGCTGGCCGCCGCCAGCAGCAGAATCGCCGACAGCACCGCCTGGGGCAGCCAATACAGCGGCGCGCTCAGCAAGCCCACCACCACCGCCAGCGCCGCCGCCGCGCTCACCCCCACCAGCGGCGAAGAACCGCCCGCCGCCAGCCCCACCGCCGTGCGCGAATCCGCGCCCGTGACCACAAACCCCTGGAACAGTCCCGCCATCACATTGGCCGCGCCAAAGCCCACCAATTCCCGGTTCGGATCCACATGCTCGCCCGTGCGCGCCGCAAAACTGCGCGCCGTCACGATGCCGCTGGAAAAACTCACCACCAGCACCCCCGCCGCGCCCAACAGGATGTCGTCCACCCCTTCCAGGCGCACCGGCAGGCTCAGCGCCGGCAGGCCCGCCGGCACCTCACCCACCACCGCGATGCCCAGACCGGGAAAATCGAACAGCCAGGACAAGAAGCAGGCCCCCACCACCAACAGGATCGACCCCGGCCACGTCGGCCGCCAGCGCTTGATGGCCACCAGCAACAGGCAAGACACCACCCCCAGGCACAGGGTCGGAATGCGAATCTCGGACACGCGCCGCGACAACTCCAGAAACGGGTGGATCAGCCCGCTGTTGCGCAGCCCCACCCCGGTCAGCCCGCTCAGTTGCGACAGCGCCAGCGTCACCGCCACCCCCGCCATGTAGCCGATCAGCACCGGCCGCGACAGCAGATTGGCCAGCACGCCCAGCCGCAGCACGCGCGCGATCAGGCAGCCCACCCCCACCGTCAACGCGATGCCCGTCGCCGCCACCAGCCGGTCCTCTGGCGTTGTCAGCGCCATCCCCGTCAGCGTCGCCGCGATCAGCGTGCAAGTCGCCGTGTCCGGCCCCACGATCAACGTACGCGACGACCCGAACAGCGCGTAACCCAACATCCCCGCGATCGCCGCCCACAACCCCGCCACCGGCGGCACCCCCATCATCGCCGCGTAGGCCAGCCCTACCGGCAACGCCACCGCCGCCACGCTCAGCCCGGCCGCCACGTCGCGCCCCGCGGACTCCCGGGTGATACCCCGGAAATTATTCAGGCCAGGAAGAAATCGTAGATTCATGGAGCGGCAAGGCAGGCAGAAAACCGAAAGAAAACCGCGGCGCGCGGGTGAGCGACAAGGCTACACCAGACGCGTCCCCAATACCTGTCGCCAGATCAAACGCGTCCTGTCTTGCCTTCCCCCGCCATCATTCCAAAAAGGAATCGATTTCCTTAACTATTTATCCCTTTTTATCAACTTCCCGATTGCGTAGCGTCGTGCTCACAACAAACGCGGCCTCACCGCCGCCCCCAGGGCCTCCCCGCCCCGGAACAACAGCGCGGCCCGCTCCCTGCCGTCCCCCCCGCCGCCATCGGCGAATTCATGCGCACGGAAATCGACCGCTACGGCGCGATCGTGAAGCTGTCAGGCGCGAAGATGGAGTAAAGGCGCAAGCAACGCCACAAACCAAGACGCCCGTAGCCTGGGGCGCGGGCGGTCTTGCTGTCGAGCAACCTCGATGCGCCCGAGGGAATCCGTAGATACCGTCTTGGCCGTCAAGTAGAAAAAGCGTAATCAGGCCTGTAAGGTTGCCGCGTCTTGAGCACGCCGAAGCACAGATGCACCACCTTGCGCATGCAAGCGCCCAGCGCCGACATCTTGGTCTTGCCCCCCGCCAGTAGCCGTTGATACAGCGCCCGCACATGAGGGTTGTGCTTGGAGGCAACGACGCCAGCCATGTACACCTTGGCCCGTACATCAGCGGGACCTGCCTTGGACATGCGGCTGCGTCCTCGCAGTGAAGTGCCTGACTGCCGCTGCACAGGAACCAGGCCCAAATACGCAGCCAGATCCTCGGCGCACTTGAACTGGTGGGTGCGCATCACCCGGAGCATGGTTCTGGCCACCTTCGGTCCGACCCCAGGGATGGTCAACAACAGCTTGGTGTCGTCCTTCAGGTCAGGATGCCGGTCGATGTGGTCATCGATGGCCTTCTCAAGGCGAACGATCTCCTTGTCATAGAAACTCAGCGTGTCGCTGATCGAACGCTCCACCAACTCCGAGGCCGAGCTGGCCTCGATCTTCTCCTGGCGGTTCATCGTGCGAAGCCGATCCTTGGACAGCGCTTCCAGCTGGGTAATCAAGGCGCGTAGCTCGCGCACATGTGCTGGCGGGGGCTGCCAGGCAGCAGGCCTCATCGCCACGCCATAACGGGCCAGCACCAGGCTATCGAGCGCATCTGTCTTGGAGCGCATCGCCAATGCCCGACTGAAGTCGTGCACGTTGGCCGGGTTGGCGATCGACACCGTGATGCCGCCGTCATGCAGCGCCGTGGCGGCTTGCTCGTGATAAGGGCCTGTGGCCTCCAGCACGGCGTGAACCTGGTCGGCTGCCACCCCATGCTTGGCGCACCACCGAACCAGTTCGTGCACCCCGTCCCGGCTATTAGGCACAACCTTGCTCTTGCGCTTGTCGTTCTCTGGATCCAGCAACAACGTGCAGTCCAGCTTCAGCTTGGAAACATCAATACCCAGATAGATCATCGTTCATACCCCCTCATACAAAGAAAGTATGCCAACTGCGCCCACTTACCTTGTGCATGCAGGGTCAATCAGCCCTAGGCTACCGTCCAGTGTCCGCAATGGCGTCAGAGGTGAGAGACAGGGGTTTAGTCTACAGAACAGGGTTCACCCCCTAGGGAGCCAAAGAAACTCACCTGTCTCTCGTGGAATGGTAGCTAACCATCCCAGGGATCAAGATACAAGGGAGCCGAAGGCGGACGAAGATGACGCAGGGGACGTCCGGAGCGAAGGCTCCGGACCGCAATCGTGGGCGCTCGACAGCAAGACCGCCCGCGCCCCAGGCGGCCTACGAAGCCCCCCGTGCTCCAAGCCAAGAACGCCAAAGCCCAAAAAAAAGCCGCTCCCAAAGGAGCGGCCTTCCTCAGCAGACACCAAGCAAAACGCTTACTTGGCCCGCTCCTGCAGCACGGCCACCGCCGGCAACGTCTTGCCTTCCAGGAACTCCAGGAAAGCCCCGCCCCCGGTCGAGATGTAGCCCACCTGCTCCGAAATCCCGTACTTCGCAATCGCCGCCAGCGTATCGCCGCCACCCGCAATCGAGAATCCGTCCGAGTCGGCAATCGCCTGCGCCACCACCTTCGTGCCATTGGCGAACTGATCGAACTCGAACACGCCCACCGGCCCGTTCCACACGATCGTGCCGGCTTGCTTCAGGATCGCGGCCAGCTGCTCGGCCGTCTGCGGCCCGATATCCAGGATCATGTCGTCCGCCGCCACCGCGTCGGCCGCCTTCACCGTCGCCTCGGCATCCGCCCCGAACGACTTCGCGCACACCACGTCCACCGGAATCGGCACATCCGCGCCGCGCTGCTTCATCAGCTCGATCACCGCGCGCGCCTGGTCCACCTGGTCCGGCTCCGCCAGCGACTTGCCGATCGACAGGCCGGCCGCCAGCATGAACGTATTCGCAATGCCACCGCCCACCACCAGCTGGTCCACCTTGTCCGCCAGCGACTGCAGGATCGACAGCTTCGTCGACACCTTCGAGCCGCCCACGATCGCCACCAGCGGGCGCTTCGGCTCGTGCAGCGCACGGCCCAGCGCGTCCAGCTCGGCTTCCAGCAGGGGACCTGCGCAAGCCACCGGCGCGAAACGCGCGATGCCGTGCGTCGTGGCCTCGGCGCGGTGCGCCGTGCCGAATGCATCGTTCACGTACACATCGCACAGCGCCGCCATCTTGCGCGACAGCGCCTCGTCGTCCTTCTTCTCGCCCACATTCACGCGGCAGTTTTCCAGCAGCACCACCAGGCCCGGCTCGACCTTCACGCCGTCCACCCAGTTTTGCACCAGCGGCACCGGCATGCCCAGCAGCTCGGACAGGCGCTGGCCCACCTTCGCCAACGAATCGGCTTCGGTCAGCACGCCTTCTTTCGGGCGGCCCAGGTGGGACGTCACCATCACCGCGGCGCCGGCGTCCAGCGCCAGGCGGATGCCGGGCACCGAGGCGCGGATGCGGGTATCTTCGGAAATGCGGCCGGCATCATCGAACGGCACGTTCAGATCGGCGCGGATGAACACGCGCTTGCCGGACAGGGCGCCGGCCTTGGCCAGCGCGGACAGGGTATTGACCTTGGACATATGCTTTGCTTCCTACAGTTGGCAAACAAAGGGGACGAACCCGCTTTCCGCTTGGGCGGAAAACCCGTTCGTCCCCTTCGGCCTGACAGCGATGCTTACTTGGCCGACATCAGCGCGACGGTGGTGTCGAGCATGCGGTTCGAGAAGCCCCATTCGTTGTCGTACCAGGACGACACCTTGACCAGGCGACCCGAGACCTTGGTCAGCGACGCGTCAACGGTGCTGGAGGCCGGGTTGTGGTTGTAGTCCACCGAGACCAGGGGTTCGGTGTTGTAGTCCAGGATGCCCTTGAGCGCGCCTTCCGAAGCGTCCTTCAGGATCTTGTTCACTTCTTCGGCGGTCGTGTCGCGGCTGGCCACGAACGACAGGTCGACCAGCGACACGTTGATGGTCGGAACGCGGATGGCGTAGCCGTCCAGCTTGCCGTTCAGTTCCGGCAGCACCAGGCCCACGGCGGCGGCAGCGCCGGTCTTGGTGGGGATCATGCTCATCGTGGCCGACCGCGCGCGGCGCAGGTCTTCGTGGTAGACGTCGGTCAGGACCTGGTCGTTGGTGTAGGCGTGAACGGTCGTCATCAGGCCGTTTTCCAGGCCCAGCTTGTCGTTCAGGGGCTTGACCAGCGGGGCCAGGCAGTTGGTGGTGCACGACGCGTTCGAGATGACGGTGTCGGTGGCCTTGAGCACGCCGTGGTTCACGCCGTACACGACGGTGGCGTCAACGTCCTTGCCGCCCGGAGCCGAAATGATGACTTTCTTGGCGCCGCCCTTGATGTGGGCGCCGGCCTTTTCCTTGGTGGTGAAAAAGCCCGTGCACTCCAGCACCACGTCGACCTTCAGCTCGCCCCAGGGCAGCTCGGCCGGGTTGCGGTTGGCCAGCACGCGGATCTTGTCGCCGTTGACGACCATGAATTCGCCGTCGACCTCGACCGTGCCCGGGAACTTGCCGTGGGCGGTGTCGTAGCGGGTCAGGTGGGCGTTCGTCTTGGGATCACCCAAGTCGTTGATGGCGACGATTTCGATATCGTGCTTCTTGCCACCTTCGTAGTGGGCACGCAGGATGTTGCGGCCGATGCGACCGTAACCGTTGATGGCGACGCGAATAGTCATGACTAAGCTCCTTTTTTACAAAACTTGGCGGACGGTCTCGGCCACCTTGTCGGCGGTCAGCCCGAAGAACTTGAACAGCGCGCCGGCCGGGGCGGATTCGCCGTAGCGGTCGATGCCGACCACGGCGCCTTCCAGGCCTACGTACTTGTGCCAGAAGGCGGTCACGCCGGCTTCGACAGCCACGCGCGGCAGGCCCTTGGGCAGCACCGATTGCTTCCAGGCGGCGTCCTGGCGGTCGAACACGTCGGTGCTGGGCATGGACACCACGCGCACCGCGATGCCGTCCTTGGCCAGCTGGGCCTGCGCGTCCAGCGCGATGGCCACTTCAGAGCCGGTGGCGATGATGACGGCGCGGGCGCCTTCGGCATCGCGCAGCACGTAGCCGCCGCGGGAAATGGCGCCCACGGTGGCGGCATCGCGCGGCACGAACGGCAGGTTCTGGCGCGACAGCAACAGGGCCGTCGGGCCGCCGTCATGCACATCCATGCCGATGCTGGTCGGGCGCGTCACGGCGGCATTCCAGGCCACGGCGGTTTCGGCCGTATCGCAAGGACGCCAGAGCGACAGGTTGGGGATCAGGCGCAGGCTGGCCGCGTGCTCGATCGATTGGTGCGTCGGGCCGTCTTCGCCCAGGCCGATCGAATCGTGCGTGAACACGTGCACCACGCGCTGCTTCATCAGCGCCGCCATGCGGATGGCGTTGCGCGAATAGTCCGAGAACGTCAGGAACGTGCCGCCGAACGGCAGGTAGCCGCCATGCAGGGCCACGCCGTTCATGATGGCGGCCATGCCGAATTCGCGCACGCCGTAGTTGATGTGACGGCCGAACTGGATGCCCTTGTCGCCGGCGCGAACGGCGGCCACGCCCTTCCAGTCGGTGAAGTTCGAGCCGGTCAGGTCGGCCGAGCCGCCCAGCATTTCCGGCAGCGCGGCGGCCAGGGCCGTGATCGCGAACTGCGAGGCCTTGCGGGTGGCGACGGTTTCGGCCTTTTCCAGCGTGCTGTTCAGGAACGCCTGGAACTGCTCGGCGTAGCCGGCGGGCAGCTCGCCCTTCATGCGGCGGGTGAACTCGGCGGCCTCAGCAGGGAACGCGGCGGCGTAGGCGTCGAACGCCGACTGCCATTCGGCCTGCGCGGCGGCGCCGGCCTTGCGACCGTCCCAGCCGTCGTAGACGTCTTGCGGAATCTGGAAGGGTTCGGCCGACCAGCCCAGCGCGGCGCGGGTGGCGGCGATTTCGTCCTTGCCCAGCGGCGCGCCGTGCACGTTGTGGGTGCCGGCCATGTTGGGCGACCCCTTGCCGATGACGGTGCGGCAGACGATCAGCGTGGGCTTTTCCGATTGCGCGCGGGCGGCCTTGATGGCGGCGTCCACGGCGGCGGCATCATGGCCGTCGATGCCGCGGATGACGTTCCAGCCATAGCCTTCGAAGCGCTTGGCGGTGTCGTCGGCGAACCAGTGTTCGACGTGGCCGTCGATGGAAATGCCGTTGTCGTCGTACAGCACGACCAGCTTGGACAGCTTGAGCGTGCCGGCCAGCGAGCACACTTCATGCGAGATGCCTTCCATCAGGCAGCCGTCGCCCGTGAAGGCGTAGGTGTGGTGGTCGACAATGGTGTGGCCGGGCTTGTTGAATTCGGCGGCCAGCAGCGCTTCGGCCAGCGCCATGCCCACGGCATTGCCCAGGCCCTGGCCCAGCGGGCCGGTGGTGGTTTCCACGCCCGGGGTGATGCCCACTTCGGGGTGGCCCGGCGTCTTGGAATGCAACTGGCGGAAATTCTTGAGTTCTTCGATCGGCAGGTCGTAGCCCGTCAGGTGCAGCAGGGCGTAGATCAGCATCGAGCCGTGGCCGTTGGACAGCACGAAGCGGTCGCGGTTGGCCCAGGCGGGATCCTTGGGATTGTGGCGCAGGTTGCCGATCCATAGGGCCTGGGCGATTTCCGCCATGCCCATGGGTGCCCCCGGGTGCCCGGAGTTCGCTTGTTGCACGGCATCCATCGCGAGGGCGCGGATGGCATCCGCCAAGGCAAGTTTAGGGGCGGTCGGATTGCTCATTCGGAAGGCTCTTTGAAGCTGGCGCGCCCACGCAGGAAATGGGGGCCAGTTGAGTAGGTTGCGAAGCAAAAGATTTTAGCATCCGGGGCCTACCCCCCTGCCATCGGGCGCCGGCACGAGCCAAATGGGCGCATTCTCGGGGAAATGCGCGGGCGCAAGCCCGAAAATGATGGGGTAGAAGCCACAATTGCGGCGAGGCGGTCCGAGATTCATGATGGCTGCCTGTATCTGCACCGGAAGCCATCTAAGATGAACCGCATGTTGAACGTCACCCTGCCCGTCGAAGGCATCATGGCACTACGCAATGCGCTGGGCGAAGAGCAGGCCATTGCCATTGCCCATTCCCTGGAACTCGCCCAGATCCGGGGCGAGGCCGAACTGGCGGCCGCATTGCGGCAAGAGTGGCAAAAAGAACTGGCAAACGCCGTCGCCCCCCTCGCCCGGCGCGAGGAAATACAGGAACTGCGCCGCGAAATCGCCAAGCTGCCCAACCGCGAAGAACTCAAGCGCTTCGCCACTCACGAAGACCTGTCAGAACTGCGCAGCCAATTCCTGCGCCTGGACAAAAAGATGACCGTGGGCTTTCTGGTCCTGCTGGCGCTCAATCTCACTTCCAACACCCCACTCTTCATCGAATGGGGGACCAAAGTGGTAGGCTACGCGCTCAAGTAGCCCGGGGATACCGTCACCTGAAATACGCCAGGTCGCCGCCCCTGCCCTTCGCCCGTTTCCGTTGCTGCAACGCCCATGTCCGTTCCCCGCTTTTTCTGCGACGCTCCCCTGTCCGCCGGCACTCGCATCGCCCTGCCGGATGCCCTGGCGCACCACGCCCTGAGAGTGCTGCGGCTGCGTGCCGGTGAAAGCGTCGTGCTGTTCAACGGCCAGGGCGGCGAATACCCCGCCACGCTGGACGTCGACGGCAAGGCCGGCTTTGCCCAGTTGGGCGCCTTCGACCCGCGCGAAGCCGAGCTGGCCGGCCGCATCACCCTGGTGCAGGGCCTGCCGTCCGGCGACAAAATGGACTGGGTGGTGGAAAAATCCGTGGAACTGGGTGCCGCCCGGGTCTGCCCCATCGCCGCGCAGCGCAGCGTGCTGCAGTTGTCGGGCCCGCGGCTGGAAAAGCGGGTAGCCCACTGGCAGCGCATCGCCCAATCGGCCGCCGAGCAGTGCGGCCGCAACCGCCTGATGACGGTCGACGCGCCCCTGGCCCTGGCCGACTGGCTGGCGTTGCCGGCCGATGGCCTGCGTCTGTTGTGCCACCCCGATGCCGACACCGACCTGGCCGGCCTGTTGCAGACCACGCCCGGCCTCGCGTCGCTGACGCTGCTGGTCGGCCCCGAAGGGGGCTGGTCTGACAAGGAATTGGCCCAGGCCCGCGAGGCCGGCGTGCAAACCGTCAGGTTCGGGCCGCGCGTGCTGCGCACCGAAACCGCTGGTCTCGCCTTGATCGCTGCGGCGGGCGCCCTGCTGGGCTGGTAACGGAATAGAAAGACACACCCGACGTCCCTGACGCCGGTGGGGGCATCCGGCAGGCCCGTCGGCCTGCCGCGAATTGAAATCAGTCGTTTTCGCCGTAAGGCGCGGCAGCCACACCGGGTTCCGGGTCCGGGTGCTTGCCCGCATGTTCCACGACATACGCAAAGATGCGGCCGTTTTCGTGGGCGAATTCGGCGGCGTCCGCACACACCGATTCAATGCGGGCGGCGTCTTCTTCCAGGGCGGGGTCGCCCGAATGCAGCTTGTACAGCCACAGCACCACGCCGATCTTGTGATCCAGCACGGTGTCGCACAGACAGTCGTAGAGCGCGTCGAGATTGCCCCCGAAATACTCGGGGAAATCCACCGCCTTGGCGATGGCGCGCAACACCGCCGAACGGCTGCGGGCAGGGTCGCAATTGGCCACGAACAGAGGCAGGCCGAGTTCATGCGCGGCCTCGACCACGGCCTTTTTGTCCAGCCCGTCGTGAGCCAGCGCTCCACCTCGCTTCAACTGCCGCTGCAGGGTAGATTGGGCATTGCGCGTCATGCCTGTGCCTCCTTGAAAAAGGCGATCACTTCGTCAGTACGCTGCATCGTATCGGCATAACCCAGTTCGATCAATCGCTTGGTGTAGCTGGATTCGAACAACAGGTAGGACATCAGCGCGCCGCCGCCGGGGCGGCCTGGGTCGGACGATACACCGAGTACGCGAAAAAGAGCACGGGCCTGGGCCGGCATGTCGCCCAGGTGTTCCAGCGCCAGCGAATCCAGCGACCGACTGGGGGTGATCGTCAGCACCTGGATGCGGCGTACGTTGACCGTGTCACCTTCGCGGGGCACGGCGTGGTCCACCAGGTAATTCAACCGTTCAAGGCGCTCGACGTCCATCGACAGGCCGTCCAGGAAGATGCTGGACAAGGCATGGCCGCCCACCTGGGCCAGCGAGGGGTACGGCGGCGCGTCCTCGCGATGCTCGGGGTGGGTGTCGTCCCGGAACCCGGTGCCGATCACCAGCACCCGATGCGCGCCCAGGTGTATGGCCGGGCTGATCGGCGCCAGCTGGCGCATGGATCCGTCGCCGCACCATTCGCCCTTGCCGTGCACCGGAATCTGCCGGGCGGGAAAAACGAAAGGGATCGCGGACGAAGCCATCAGGTGATCGACCGTGATCGGCGTGGGGATGGCCAGCCGCAGATAACGATGCCACGGCTCGATCGGCGTGTGGGCCTGGTAGAACGTCAGGTGCTCGCCGCTGGTGTAGCCCGACGCCGTGATGGCCAACGCCGACAATGCGCCGCTTTCCAGATTGGACTGCAGGCTGTCGAAGTTCAGTACCCGGCCCAGCAACGCCTGCATGGGGCTGTTGTCCAGCAGCGACTGCGGCCGCTTGCGCGTCAGCCCGGAATACATCCAGCCCAGCGACAAGAGGCCCAGCCACCGCACGCCCGTGCGGATAAGACCCGGCGCGTCGGCCCGATAGATCATGTCGGTGTTCAGCGACGACCAAAGGCGCCGGATGCGGCGCACGCCCAGGTGCGGGCGCTCGGCCCGGCAGGCCAACGCCGCCGCATTGATGGCACCGGCCGAGGTGCCGCAGATGATGTCGAAGGGATTCTTGAAACGCGAATGCCAGTCCGGGTCCAGCAGCTCCATGATGGCGCTGAGCACGCCCACCTGGTAGGCGGCGCGCGCGCCGCCGCCGGTCAGGACCAGGCCGGTCGGCGTGCGCGGGCACGCCGGGCCGGCCGGAGCGACTTCAACGTGGCGTGTTGGCATCGACCACAGTCATCGCGGTCATGTTGACGATGCGGCGCACGGTGGAGCTGGAGGTCAGGATGTGCACCGGGGCATTGGCGCCCAGCAGGAACGGCCCCACCGCCACGTTGCCGCCGGCCGCCGTCTTGAGCAGGTTGTAGGCGATGTTGCCGGAATCCACGTTGGGACACACCAGCAGGTTGGCTTCGCCCTTGAGCGTGGACGAGGGCAGGATGCGCATGCGCAGCGCTTCGTCCAGCGCGCAGTCGCCATGCATTTCGCCATCGATTTCCAGTTCGGGCGCGGCTTGGCGCACCAGTTCCAGCGCGCGGCGCATCTTGGCACCCGAGGCCGAGCTGCCCGAGCCGAAGTTCGACCGCGACAAGAGCGCCACCTTGGGGGCCAGGAACATGCGCTGCATTTCGTTGGCCGCGGCGATGGTGAATTCGGCGATCTGCTCGGCCGTGGGTTCGTCGTTGACGTGCGTGTCCACCAGCACCACCGTGCGCTCGTTGAGCAGCAGGATGTTCATGGCGGCGTACACGTTGCGCCCGGCGCGGCGGCCGATCACTTCGTCCACGAAACGCAGGTGGTCGTGGTACGCGCCCACCGAACCGCAGACCATGCCGTCGGCATCGCCCAGGCGCACCATCATCGCGCCGATCAGCGTCATGCGGCGGCGCATTTCCACGCGCGCCATTTCCTTGGTAATGCCGCGGCGGCACATCAATTCCCAGTACGTGGTCCAGTACTGATGGAAGCGTTCGTCGTATTCGGGGTTGGTGACTTCGACGTCTTCGCCCAGGCGCAGGCGCAGGCCCAGTTTTTCGATGCGGGTCAGCAGCACCGACGGGCGGCCCACCAGGATGGGGCGGGCCAGGCCTTCGTCCACCACCACCTGCACCGCGCGCAGCACGCGTTCGTCTTCGCCCTCGGCGAACACGATGCGAGCCGGGCCGCCTTCGCGCACGATGCGCTTGGCCGCCGAGAACAGCGGTTTCATGAAGGCGCCCGAGTGGTACACGAACTGCTGCAGCTGCTCTTCGTAGGCTTCCAGGTCGGCCAACGGGCGCGTGGCCACGCCGCCGTCCATCGCGGCCTTGGCCACTGCGGGGGCAATGCGCACGATCAGGCGCGGATCGAAGGGCTTGGGAATCAGGTATTCGGGGCCGAACGAAATATCGAACGTGCCATAGGCCGCCGCGACCACTTCGTTCTGTTCTTCCTGCGCCAGCTGGGCGATGGCATACACCGCCGCCTTTTCCATCTCGCGCGTGATGGTGGTGGCGCCCACGTCCAGCGCGCCGCGGAAGATGTACGGAAAGCACAGCACATTGTTGACCTGGTTCGGGTAGTCCGAACGGCCCGTGGCCATGACCACGTCGTCGCGCACCGAATGGGCAAGCTCGGGCAGGATTTCCGGCGTGGGGTTGGCCAGCGCCAGGATCAGCGGGCGCGAGCCCATGGCCGCGACCATTTCCGGCTTGAGCACGCCGCCGGCCGACAGGCCCAGGAACACGTCCGCGCCCTCGATCACGTCGGCCAGCTTGCGGGCGTCCGTCTTTTGCGCAAAGCGCGCCTTGTCCGGGTCCATCAGCGTCGTGCGGCCTTCATAGACCACGCCCTCGATGTCGGTCACCCAGATGTTTTCCAGCGGCAGGCCCAGGTCCACCATCAGGTCCAGGCACGCCAGGGCGGCAGCCCCCGCGCCGGACGTCACGACCTTGACCTTGTCGATTTCCTTGCCCACGACCTTCAGGCCGTTGATGAACGCGGCGGACACGCAGATCGCGGTGCCGTGCTGGTCATCGTGGAAAACGGGAATCTTCATGCGTTCGCGCAGCTTGCGCTCGACCGTGAAGCACTCCGGCGCCTTGATGTCTTCGAGGTTGATGCCGCCGAAGGTGGCTTCCAGGCCGGCAATGATCTCGACCAGCTTGTCCGGGTCGGTTTCGTTGATTTCGATGTCGAACACGTCCAGGCCGGCGAACTTCTTGAACAGCACCGCCTTGCCTTCCATCACCGGCTTGGAAGCCAGCGCGCCGATGTTGCCCAGGCCCAGCACCGCGGTGCCGTTGGTGATCACGCCCACCAGGTTGCCGCGGGCCGTGTAACGGAACACGTTGGCCGGGTCCGCCACGATTTCCTCACAGGCCGCCGCTACGCCGGGCGAATACGCCAAGGCCAGGTCGCGCTGGTTGGTGAGCTGCTTGGTCGGCGTGACCGAGATTTTGCCGGGGCGGCCGTGCTCGTGATATTCAAGGGCGGCTTTGCGAAGGTTGGCATCCATAGGGGCGGCTACTGGCTAGAGTGAGGAACACGAAAGGGGGCAATTCTATTCCGATGACGGACGGCGCGAAACGTTCCCTGCGTGCCGTTCGGCGTGCGCTTGCCCCTTTGCCGCAAGCGCTGCCCATCTTACCCTTGGCTTACAAATTGTCGCTATTCACTGAGTCCTGGAATTCGGGAAAACGCCCATAAGGATCGAACAGCGCCTTGATGCGCCGCTGTGACACCGTCTGCGACGACGCGCCCGGGTCGACCGGCAGCGCGTCCGTCACCAAGGCCGGCCGGGCCTCCAGCGTCACGCCCTGCACCCAGGCCAGCGTACCGCCATGCCCCAGCACCAGATGCGCCAGGTTGACGGTGGCCGGCGCCTCGGGCGCCAGCGCGTCCAGGCGATAGCGGGCCGGCCAGCGCAGCCCCGGCCGGTAGTCGGTGGCGAATGCCCCGCCCGACAGCTGGAACAAGGACGGCACCAATCGCTGCACGGTCGCCGACCGCAGCGGCTGCACGTCGGCGGCGCCGAACGGCCCCAAGGTTTCCTCCACGCCGTCCGCCAGCACCAGGTCCACCGCCAGCACGCCCGACGCCGCGCATTGTCCCGTCGGCCACAATGCCGGGGCCGCCAGCCACTGCGCCAACGTCATCGCGCCGGGCAGCCCGTCGAACTGCGTCAGCCCGGCCTGCGCCAGCGCGGCCAGCGGCACGCCCGGCTGGGCCCGCCAACGCGGGGTTGGCCCGGTCAGCCGCGCCAACCCCGCCAGGCGGCTGGGGTCCAGCCACAGCAACGGCCCATAAGCGGGTTCGAACGGCCCCTGCGCGTCGTCCAGCGCCATCACCACGCCGTATTCCGCGCACAGCGTGCGGGCATGGGCCACGTCGGCCTCGCGCACCGGCGTCAACAAGGCGCGCGGCCCCTCGCTGCCCGCCTCGCCCAGGTCCTTTACCGCCCCCTGGCATGACAATCCCAGGCGCTGCAGGAAGGTAGCCCAAGGGGTCAGGACGGGCCGCCGGCCCATCAGGAAAGCGCGCCGGGATGGCTGCATGAATACAATTCCTTTTTCCGCTTCAAAACGCCTTCGAGAATCCGATGCCCCGCCTTGCCGCCCGTACCCACGATTTCCTGACCTTCCAGGTCGTCGAGCTGTTCAAGCAGGCGCAAGCCCTGCAAGCGGCCGGCAAGGACATCATCAGCCTCGGTATCGGCGAACCGGACTTTACCGCGCCGCCCCAGGTCGTGGAAGCGCTGCAGCGCGCCGCCCAGGCGGGCCAGAGCGGCTACAGCCCCCCCGCCGGCATCATGCCGCTGCGCGAGGCCATTGCCCAGTTCTACCACGACCAGTTCGGCGCCACGATCAACCCCCGGCGCGTCATCGTCACCGCCGGCGCATCCGGCGCCCTGACCCTGGCCTGCGCCGCGCTGGTCAACGCGGGCGGCGAAGTCCTCATGCCCGACCCGTCCTACCCCGCCAACAGCAACTTCGTGCTGGCCGCGGGCGGCGTGCCGCGCCTGATCCCCAGCTCGGCTGACAAGCGCTTCCAGCTGTCCGCCCAGGACGTCGCCCAGCACTGGACCGACGCCACCCAGGGCGTCATGGTCGCCTCGCCCAGCAACCCCACCGGCACCTCCATCGACCCGCGCGAACTGGCCGACCTGCTGGCCCAGGTCCGCGCCCGCAACGGCTTCGCCATCGTCGATGAAATCTACCTGGGCCTGTCCTACGAGGGCCAGCCGCGGTCGGCCCTGACGCTGGACGACGACATCATCGTCATCAACAGCTTCTCGAAGTACTTCCACATGACCGGCTGGCGCCTGGGCTGGATGATCGTGCCCGAAGACATGGTCGCGCCCGTCGAAAAAATCGCCGCCAGCCTCGCCATCTGCGCCCCCACCCTGGCCCAGCACGCCGCCCTGGCCTGCTTCACCCCCGACGCCCTGCGCACCTTCGAACACCGCCGCGAAGCCTTCAAGCAACGCCGCGACTACCTGCTGCCCGAATTCGAGCGCCTGGGCCTCAAAGTCCCCGTCAAACCCGACGGCGCCTTCTACATCTACGCCGACATCACCGACTTCGGCACCGACAGTGCCACCTTCTCCCAACGCCTCCTGCTGGAAGCCGGCATCGCCGCCGTCCCCGGCCTGGACTTCGGCCCCACCCACGGCCACCACACGATGCGCTTCTCCTACGCCACCGGCCTGGACCGCCTGGAAGAAGCCGTCGCACGCATGACCAAGCTACTGGCCCGCTAAAACAAAAAAGGCGGCCAACAGGCCGCCTACAACAAGCTCACACGACAAAACAAGCACCAGACAACAAGAAAAAACGGCACCTCAATCCGCCAAAGCCGCCGGAAAACAGAGCAGCAATCGCCCGCTCGATCTGCACTCAAACCGGACAACAATCCCCACCAGCGCGCAGCGCCCCCGCCCCGACGCAAGACACCGCGTAAGCCAAAACCGGCTGCCCGCGCAGCCGGTTTCTGGCGGGCAACGCAAACCTCGCCCCCCCACCCCAGCCTAGCGGCATCACAATTCTCGAAACCGGTAGCTCGGCACGGGTGGCGCCCATGCGAAGCGCGCCGTCGATGCGCCCGAGGGAATTCGAAGGGAGCCGCAGGCGGACGAGAATGACGAAGGGGGGGGCCGCCTAGGCAGTCCGGCGCCCGCGCGCCGGACCGCAATCGTTGGCGCGCTTCGCATGGGCGCCACCCGTGCCGAGCGGCCTACGAAGCAACAACGCAACAAAAGAACTCAGTCAATCCCGAGCCAAAGCAATCCCGGAAGCCAACGCCAACCGCCGCCGCTCCGCCTGCACCTTAGCCCCATAGCCGTTGTCATCCGGCCCCGTCGACCCGACATAGCATGCCAACCCGCCATCCACCGACCCACGCCGGTTGATGCAGTCGCGCAGAATCGTCGCGCCCACGGCAATATTGGCCCCAGGATCCAGCGGATTCTTGCCCACTGCATCGAACTTGTCCTGGTGCACGCTGGTCATCACCTGCATCAGCCCCTGCGCGCCCACGTGGCTTTCAGCCAGCGGGTTGTAGCGGGACTCGATCGCGATCACGGCCAGCAACAGCAGCGGATCCAGCTGCTTCTCGCGGCCGACCTTGTAGACGGTATTCAGAAGCGGACCCGTCGCGTCATACGCGACCTTGTACTTGCGCGAAATATAGTTGCGCAGCGCTTCCGCCTGCGGCCCGGTCGCAACCATGGCAGGCTTTTTCGGCGCGGCAGGCGCCGTGCGGGCAGGCCCCAGCATGCCGGTGGCATTGCTGGAAGGCGCGGTAGGAACGGCCATGGCAATCGCCGACGAGGAATCGCCGAACTCGGACCCGGTGTCGGATTCGACGCCGGTCTGCATGGATGAAGGCGCTAGGGCGGTCAACAAGGCTTTGTGCACTTGCAATGCCTGGTCGCGCAAACCAGGCAGGGCGAATCCCATGCTTACCGTTACGATCACTGCAATGCCCAGGTAGACGGAGCAGATGCGCAGGGACTCGGCAAGATATTGGTGCACTCCTTGGGCCATGTTCCTGAACAGGCTGGCCACTGACGCATCGGGCATAAAACCTCCTGCGTTAAAAAAGAGGGAGTCAATGTTAACCTCTCTTTCTCCCCAAAATGTAACCAAATCGCCGGGATCTGTAGTGAAATACCGCGACCTTAGAGACTTCCTCGCTCAACTCGAACGCATGGGCGAGCTCAAACGCATCGCCGCGCCCGTCTCGACGCGCCTGGAAATGACCGAAATTTCCGACCGCGTGTTGCGCGCCGAGGGCCCCGCCCTGATGTTCGAAAAAGCCGTGCACGACGGCAAGCCCGCCGAGATGCCGGTGCTTGCCAACCTGTTCGGCACGCCTTCCCGCGTGGCCCGCGGCATGGGCGCCGACGACGTCAGCGCCCTGCGCGACATCGGCGAACTGCTGGCGTCCCTGCGCGAGCCCGAGGCCCCCAAGGGCCTGCGCGATGCGCTGGCCAAGGTCTCGATGCTGAAATCGGCCTTGTGGGACATGAGCCCCAAGAACGTCAAGAGCCCCGCCTGCCAGGAAATCGTCTGGGAAGGCAAGGACGTGGACCTGAACCGCCTGCCCATCCAGACCTGCTGGCCCGGCGACGTGGCGCCGCTGCTGACGTGGGGCCTGGTCATCACCCGCGGCCCCAACGCCAAGCGCCAGAACCTGGGCATCTACCGCCAACAACTGCTGGGCCCCAACAAGCTGATCATGCGCTGGCTGTCGCACCGCGGCGGCGCGCTCGACTTTCGCGACCACGCGCTGGCGCACCCCGGCACGCCCTTCCCCATCGCCGTGGCGCTGGGCGCCGACCCCGCCACCACCCTGGGCGCCGTCACCCCGGTGCCGGACAGCCTGTCCGAATACCAGTTCGCCGGCCTGCTGCGCGGGTCGCGCACGGAAGTCGCCCAGGCGCTGGGCAGCAACCTGTCGGTGCCGGCCTGGGCCGAAATCGTGCTCGAAGGCCACCTGCTGCCGTCGTCCGACCCGCGCGCAATCGCCCCCACCGTGCCCGACGGCGTCAACCCGCCACCCGACACCGGCTACGAAATGGCGCTGGAAGGTCCCTATGGCGACCACACCGGCTACTACAACGAACAGGACTGGTTCCCGGTGTTCACGGTCGAGCGCATCACCATGCGCCGCAACCCGATCTACCACTCCACCTATACCGGCAAGCCGCCCGACGAACCCGCTGTGCTGGGCGTGGCGCTCAACGAAGTATTCGTGCCGCTGCTGCGCCGCCAGCTGCCCGAGATCGTCGACTTCTACCTGCCGCCCGAAGGCTGCAGCTATCGCCTGGCCGTGGTGTCGATCCGCAAGCAGTACGCCGGCCACGCCAAGCGCGTGATGTTCGGCCTGTGGAGCATCCTGCGCCAGTTCATGTACACCAAGTTCATCGTGGTGGTCGACGAAGACATCAACCCGCGCGACTGGAAAGAAGTGGTGTGGGCGATGACCACCCGCATGGACCCGGTGCGCGACACGCTGCTGGTGGAAAACACCCCCATCGACTACCTGGACTTCGCCTCGCCGGTTTCGGGCCTGGGCGGCAAGATGGGCCTGGACGCCACCAACAAATGGCCAGGCGAAACCCAGCGCGAATGGGGCACCCCCATCGCCATGGACGCCGCCGTCAAGAAACGCGTGGACGATATGTGGGGCCAACTGGGGCTGTAAGCCCGACGTGGCCGGGCGTCAGCCCGGCAGCAGGGTATCTGTCCGGCGCGGCCGTTTCGCCCTGGGGCGGTCGACGCCCGGCGTGACCGTCGGCGCCGCCGGCTGATACGGAATCACATCGTCGCGCCGCAGCGCGGCGCAGCCGGCGCCGCGCGCCTGGCCCGGCAACGGGCCGGCCCGCTGGCACAGCAGCAACACGCCCCCCAACGCGAAACGCTGATAGGCGCGCACCGCCTGCCCGCCCCACGCCGGCGCCAGCGTCAGACCCGCCGCGCTGACCGCCGCGGCCGCTTCCGGCTTGACCAACAGGTAGTGTTGCGGCGCCGTCCGATACACGCCCAGCGGCTTGAGCGCCCATTGCGCCAGGCTGCCATAGTTGCCCGCGAGCAGCAGCACTGTCGCGAACACCACCGCAGTCCACGCCTTCATCTTGCCGCTCTTGCCGGCATGGGCCGGCGAGGCAAGCAAGGCCAGCACGGGCAGGAAACTCAGTCCGAACGTCAGGGCCAGCACGAACAACAAGGCAAAGCCGGATCCCGCCTCGCCCGCCAGCGGCTTGACCAGCGCCAGCAGGGTCAGAAACGGCACCAGGCTCATCACCATCATCGCCCCCGCCAGGCCCAGCGTCGCGGCAAGCACCCGCCAGAAGCCCGTGTCGTCATCGCGCCACTCCCGCGTCAAGCGCTTGCGCGTCCACACCGCGGCCAGCGCCAACGCCGCCAGGGCAAGCGCACTGCCCGCCGCCATGCAGGCCGCCACGCCGGCCCCGGGCGCCCAACGCTCGGCGGTATCGGCCAGGTAGCGCGCCCCCGCCAATGTCGCCAGCCAGCACCCCGTGGTCAACCACGCAAGCCGGGCCGATATCGTGAAGCTCGCTCCGCGGGCCACGCGAGCAACCAGGTGCGCCCGCATGCCGCCGAAGAACATCAACGCCGGTGAAACAATCAGCACGGTGGTCGCCAGGCAACCCAGCAAGCCGGCGGCCAGCAGCACGCCCAGCCCGCTCCAGGACACCACCGCATCCAGGAACAGGCTTTCCCAGCCCGCACCATGGAGATGCAGCCAGACGCCCCCGGCGGGCAACACCAGCCACAGCGGCAACAGCTTCCACATGACGTCCAGCGCCTCGCGGAACCGTCCGAGATGGCGGACCAGGGGCCGCCAGCTGCCGCTTTCATCGCCAACGGGAGTCGGGCGCAACGGCCGGCGCCTGGGACGAACGGGGGGCTGCAAGCGAGGAGCTCGGGACATGTCCTGACCTATTTGAGAATTGGACGCATTTTATTTCAAATTCGGGGACAGAAAGATTCCGCGGGCCAAAAGAAACCCCGCCGGCCAGGGCGGGGTTAGAGGATGCGGGCGCAACCCATTCAGGGATTGTCGCCATCCTGGCGGGAATCCTGCCAGAGCTTGAACAACTGCCAGCCCACCAGCGCGCCGCCGGCCAGCTTGAGCAGCTTGGACTTCCTGCCGCCGCGCATGAACATGGCCGATACCGATGAGCTGATCAGCGGATAGCGCCGGGCCAGGCCAATGGCCTGCATGGCCCAGCGCGACGCGCCCCCGGACGCCAGGCCCGGCAGCAGGCTCTTGAACAGTGCCGAAGGTTCAAGCTTGCGGCCGGCCGAGACGATGTCCTGGGCCAGCGACTCGCGCTCGATCGCGGCGCGGGCCCGCAGCAGCTCGATGCGCACCGCGCGGTCGACAGCGGGAGACCTTTTCGTCATGGTTCAGCCCTCCTCGCGCCGACGCGCCCGGTCATCGTCGTCCTGGGCGTCGCGCACGCGTTCGAGCAGTTCCGCGTCGCGGCCCAGCTCTTCCAGCGTGGCTGCGAACGGCGGCGGGCCATACAGCAACCCATGGCGCACCACCAGCAGCAGCACGACGCCAACCAGCAGATAAAACGCCGCCAACAGGCCCAAGGCCAGATAGCGGTCTTCGGTGGGCCAGAACGCCACCGCGATGGTGATGGTGAACACCAGCACCGCCAGCGTCAGGAACAGCAACGCGGCAAATGCCAGGCCCAACACTTTGAGCAGGCGCGCTTTTTCGCCGGACGCTTCCAGCGCCAGCAATTCCAGGCGCGTACGCATCAGCCCGACCAGGCTGGACGCCACGCCAAACACAGATTTGCGTAGACCCATGTCGGAAGGGCCGTCTCTGATACAACACTGACGCTTCCGA
>NZ_JCBANA010000027.1:0-77508 GCF_059760725.1 Achromobacter sp. 1014246743 | reverse complement strand
GCTTGTTGCTTTGGGCGAAACCGCTAGCCGGCTCAGCGCACGCGCATGCCGGGCTTGGCGCCGGGGAAGGGCTCCAGCACGTAGATGCCGGCGTCCACGGCTTCATCGGCGTGGCTGGCGGCCAGCACCATGCCTTCGGAGACGCCGAACTTCATCTTGCGCGGGGCCAGGTTGGCGACCATGACGGTCAGCTTGCCGATCAGGTCTTCGGGCTTGTAGGCCGACTTGATGCCCGAGAACACGTTGCGGTGGCGGCCTTCGCCCACGTCCAGCGTCAGGCGCAGCAGCTTGGTCGAGCCTTCGACGTGCTCGCAATTGACGATCTGCGCGATGCGCAGGTCGACACGGGCGAAGTCGTCGATCGAGATGGTCTCGGCCAACGGCTCGCCACCCGGCACCACCACCGGGGCGGCGGGCGGCTCGAACAGGTCTTCGAGCATCTGCGGTTCGACGCGCTGCATCAGGTGCTTGAACGGCGCCACGCGCTGCGGCAGCACGGCGGCATCGGCCCAGGTGAAATTGGCGTCGGACGCGAACAGCTCGCGCGCCACGCGCTCGGCCAGCGCCGGCAGCACCGGGGCGAGCATCACCGACAGGGCCTTGAAGCCGGCCAGCGAACGCGAGCAGATGTCCTGCAGGGCGGCCTTCTGGGCATCGTCGGCGGTGGCGATGCCCTTGGCCAGCACCCACGGCTGGGCCGTGTCGAACGCCTGGTTGATGCGGTCGGCGTAGGCCATGATCTCGCGGATGGCGCGGTTGTACTCGCGGGCCTCGAAGGCGGCGCGGATCGACTCGGCCTGCTCGGCGTATTCGGCCGCCAGCGCGGCGGTGTCGCCCGAATAGGCCAGGGCGCCGTCGAAGTGCTTGGTGATGAAGCTGGCGGCGCGGCTGGCGATGTTGACGTACTTGCCGACCAGGTCGCTGTTGACGCGGGCGATGAAGTCTTCGGGGTTGAAGTCCATGTCTTCGACCCGGGCGTTCAGCTTGGCGGCGATGTAGTAGCGCAGCCATTCGGCATTCATGCCGATTTCCAGGTAGCGCAGCGGCGAAATGCCGGTGCCGCGGCTCTTGGACATCTTTTCGCCGCTGACGGTGATGAAGCCGTGCACATTGATGGCGTCCGGCGTCTTGCGGCCGGCGAACTTCAGCATCGCGGGCCAGAACAGCGCGTGGAAGTACACGATGTCCTTGCCGATGAAGTGCACCTGTTCGGTGGTGCCGGCCGGGTCCAGCAGGGCGTCGAAATCCAGGCCGCGGGCGTCGCAGTAGGACTTCAGCGACGCCAGGTAGCCCACCGGCGCGTCCAGCCAGACGTAGAAGTACTTGCCCGGGGCGTCAGGGATCTCGATGCCGAAGTAGGGGGCATCGCGCGAGATGTCCCAGTCGCCCAGCTTGGCCTCGCCGTCTTCGGCGCCCAGCCATTCGCGGGTCTTGGCCAGCATTTCCGGCTGCAGGTGCTTGCCGCCGTTGACGTTGCTGCCGGTGGTCCATTGCTGCAGGAATTGCACGCAGCGCGGGTCCGACAGCTTGAAGAAGAAGTGGTCGGACGACTTGAGCACCGGGGTGGCGCCGGTCAGGGCCGAGTACGGGTTGATCAGGTCGGTGGGGGCGTAGACCGCGCCGCAGACTTCGCAGGAATCGCCGTACTGGTCCTTGGCGTGGCATTTGGGGCATTCGCCCTTGATGTAGCGGTCGGCCAGGAACATGCCCTTGACGGGGTCGTAGAACTGCTCGATGGAGCGCGTCTCGATCAGGTCCTGGGCCTTGAGCTTGCGATAGATGTCCTGCGACAGCGCCACGTTCTCGGGCGAGTCGGTGCTGTGCCAGTGGTCGAAGCGGATGTGAAAGCCGTTCAGGTACTGCGGGCGCTCGGCCGCGTAGCGGGCCACCAGCGCCTGCGGCGTGATGCCTTCTTTTTCGGCCTTCAACATGATCGGCGCGCCGTGCGCGTCGTCCGCACCCACGAAGTGCACCGTGTGGCCCGCCATTCGCATCGAACGAACCCAGATATCGGCCTGGATGTACTCCATGATGTGGCCGATGTGGAAAGATCCGTTGGCGTAGGGCAGCGCAGTGGTGACAAAAAGGGTGCGAGACATGGTTGTCGACAGAGGTTGAGGGGAAATGAGGGGGTGGCCGGCCATTTTAGGGCAACGGCGGCGTTGTGCCCGGGCCGGGGCCTGAAACGACACAACCCGCATGGTCGCGGACAGGCGCCAGGCGGGTTGGGAAAGGGCAGCGAAAAACGGGCAGGGTGCCGGTCGGGGGCCGGGACGACGCCGGGCTGGCGGATGCGGCGCGGCTGCCGGTGCGCGGGGCGGGCCGGCGGGGCGCCTGCGAAACCGCGCTTAGCGGATCTCGCGGGCCTCGACGTCGATCACGTCGCCGCGGGGCTGCGTGGCGAACGGGGCGGTGGCGGACTGGAACGGACCCTGGCGGGCGCCCTGGCGCTGGCTCCAATAGGCGCGAACGCCGAAAGGCTTGCCGCGCACCTTGGCAACGACGTACAGGATCGCCACGGCGATCGCCGTGGACAACATGAAGACCAGCGCCATCGCCATGCCGATCAAGGCCAGGGCGGCGAACAAAACGGCACGGAAGAAGCGGATGAGAGTATTGGTCATGAAGGTGGGATGCAAAACGCAGCGAAAGGTTCCCGCGTATTCCGCTATCCTTTAGGGGATGGCGGCCCGCAAAAGCCGCGCTGCCTACGGAACCACAGTGATATGAGTATAACGATAGAACACATCCGCGCCGCGCTGCGCGCCGCGCAAGACCCCAATACCGGCCTGGACCTGGGGGTATCTGTAAAAGATCGTGACATTCAACTGGCGGGCGACCGGGTCGCCCTGACGCTCGAATTGGGCTATCCCGCCGATGCCGTGCGCGACCAGGTGCGCGACATCGCCGTGGCCGCGCTGGCCGCCGCGGGCGCCCCGGGCGCCCAGGTGACGATCACCTGGAAAGTGGCGGCGCATGCCGTGCAGAAGGGCTTGAAGCCCCTGCCGAATGTGCGCAACATTATTGCAGTGGCCTCCGGCAAGGGCGGCGTGGGCAAGAGCACCACCGCCGTCAACCTGGCCCTGGCCCTGGCCGCCGAGGGCGCCAAGGTCGGCCTGCTCGATGCCGACATCTACGGCCCCAGCGTGCCGACCATGCTGGGCATTTCGGGCCGTCCGGAAAGCCTGGACAACAAGAGCATGGAACCCCTGACCGGCCACGGCCTGCAGGCCAACTCCATCGGCTTTTTGATCGACGCCGACGCGCCCGCCATCTGGCGCGGCCCGATGGTCACCCAGGCGCTCGAGCAGCTGCTGCGCCAGACCAACTGGCGCGACCTGGACTATCTCATCGTCGACATGCCCCCGGGCACGGGCGACGTGGCCCTGACCCTGGCGCAGAAGGTGCCTGTGGTGGGGGCGGTCATCGTCACCACGCCGCAAGACGTGGCGCTGCTCGATGCGCGCAAGGGCCTGCGCATGTTCCAGAAGGTCGACGTGCCGATCCTGGGCGTGGTCGAGAACATGGCGATCCACATCTGCTCGCAGTGCGGCCACGCCGAACACATCTTCGGCGAAGGCGGCGGCCGTCGCATGGCCGAACAGTACGACACCCCCTGGCTCGGCAGCCTGCCCCTGACGCTGGCGATCCGCGAGCAGACCGACGCGGGCACGCCCACGGTAGTGGCGGACCCCGGCAGCGAAGCCGCGGCTCTGTACCGCGGCATCGCCCGGAAACTCGCGGCGGGCGTCGCGGCGCTTCCCCGCGACATGGCGGGGAAGTTCCCGTCCATCGTCGTGCAGCAGCCGACCTGACGCATGCGGTGGGCAGCCCGGGCCTTTCTGGCTGGACTTTGCATGGTGGGGGGCGAGGCCGCGGCCAAGCGTCCTGAGATCATCGTGGACCCCGGCGGCGTGCCGCCGGCCGCGTTGCAGTCGATCACCGAGGCCGTGAATGCCATCGCGCGCCTGGCCGAAGACCAGGACGGCGGCGAAATCAACCGCCTGCGCCGCCGCGCGCGCGACGCCACGTTGGCCGCGCTGGCCACCCAGGGCTACTTCAGCCCCACCGTCACGCTCGAAGCCGGCACCGACATCGGCGGCGAAACCTGGGACATCGGCATCGTTCCCGGCAAGCGCACGATGGTGTCGTCGGTCGACCTGACCTTCACCGGCCGCATCACCCGCCCGGAATACGCCGCCCGCGTGCAGAAGCTGCGCGACGACTGGCTGCTCAAAGTCGGCCAGCCGTTCATCAACAGCGATTGGAACAAGGCCAAATCGTCCCTGCTGGACAACGTGTCGGTGCGCGACTTCATGCTGGCGCGCATGACCGCGTCCGAAGCCGAGGTGCAGGCCGACACCGCATCGGCCGCGCTGCGCGTCACCATCGACAGCGGCCCGCAGGTGCGCATGGGCGAACTCAGCACCGAAGGGCTTGAACGCGTGCCGAACAAGCTCATCACCCGTTACGTGCGCTATTCGCCGGGCGCGGCCTACGACCAGAACCGGCTGGACGAATGGCAGCAGGACCTGCAGTCCACGGCTTTTTTTCGTGGCGCCTTTGTGGCCTTGCGCCAGCCCGGCAGCGCCCAGCAGCCCGCCGAACCCGCGGCCGACCGGGCTCGCGCGCCGGGGGCGGCCAATGCGGCGGAGTCCGCGCCGGCCGGTGACCCCGTGGTGTCGGGCGCCATGCCTGCGCCGCCCGCCACCTACGATTCCGATGGCGAGGTGACGTTGCCGGTGCAGGTGCGGGTGGTCGAAGCGCCGCCCAAGCGCTTTTCGGTGTCGCTGGGCGTCGACGACGAGGCCGGCGTGCGGCTCGAATCGCTGTACCGCCAGAACGTGGTGTTCGGCCAGCCCGTCACGATGGAATCGGGCTTCAGCGTCGACCGGCTGCAACAGCGCGTCTACACCGACATCTACCTGCCGCCGACCGAGCGCGGCTACAAGGATTCCGTCGGCGTATTGGCGCAGCATTCCGACATCCAGGGCCTGGACGTGACCCGCTACGCGCTGGGCGCCACCCGCAGCCAGGAACGCAAGGGCGCGGGCGACAGCCGCGTCACCTACGAAACGCGCTGGGGCCTGCTGCTGGCGCAAGACCACGTCAAGATCGACGGCGGCGATGAATACACCTTGCCCACCCTGACCGCCACCGGCGAATGGCTGCGGCGCGACGTCGACAACAAATACGATCCGCGCGAAGGCAACCTGATCGCGCTGGGCGGGGGCGTGGGCGTCACGCTCGACACCGGCGAACCCTATACCCGCGCCCGCTTCCGCGCCCAGAAGTGGTGGCCCATCGGCAAGCTGGACGTACTGACCATCCGCGGCGAAGTCGGCCGCGTCTGGGCCAACGGCAATGTGCAGGTGCCGGACGACTTCGGTTTTCGCACGGGCGGCGCGCGCTCGATCCGTGGCTACAAGTACCAGAGCATCGGCCTGAAGCGCGACAACGCCACGGTAGGCGCGCCATCGCTGGTGGTGGGCAGCATCGAGTACGACCACTATTTCAATGAGCGTTGGGGCATGGGCGTGTTCGTCGATGCCGGCGACGCGGCCCAATCCTTCAGCGACATGTCGATGTCGGTGGGCTATGGCGTGGGCGCCCGGGTGCGCACGCCGGCCGGCCCGCTGTTCCTGGACGTAGCCTACGGCCAGCGCGAGCGCGACCTGCGCCTGCACTTCTCGCTGGGGATCGCGTTTTGACGGCGCTGCGCAAGTTCCTGCGCCAGGTGCTGGTCTGGTGGCTGCCGGGCCTGGCCATGCTGGCCGTGCTGGCGTGCAGCTTCGTGTTCTGGCTGCTGGCCTCGCAGACCGGTTCGCGCCTGCTGCTCACCACCGCCGCGCAGCAGCTGGATGGCCAGGCGCTGGACGTGCACGGTTCGATCCTGCGAGGGCTGGATGTCGGCCGGCTGGACCTCGATGTCGGCGGCACGCGCATCGGCATCAGCGACCTGCGCCTGGATGTGCATTGGCGCGCGCTGGGCGACCGGTTGCTGCACGTGCGCGAGATTTCGGCGCGTACCGTTGACGTGGCGCTGACGTCCAGCGCCGACGCGCCCGCCGAACCGTCGTCCGATGAACCGTTCACCCTGCCGTCGCTGCCGGTGACCATCGCGGTGGACCGCCTGGCGCTGGGCGAATTCCAGTTGCTGCAGGACGGCCAGCCGCTGCCGGTGACCCTGGGGGACCTGGCTGCCACGTTCGCCGCCGGACCCCAGGGCGCGCAGCTGCGCATCGCCAATCTGCGGGTGGGGCACGAGGTGGGCCAGGCCCAGGTCAGCGGCCAGGCCGAATTGCTGGGCTTGTCCGACCCATGGCCCTTCACCGCGCGCCTGGACGTGACGGCGCGGGGCACGGGCCCGGATTCCCCGTTGTGCCAGGCCGATCATTTGAGCGGCAAGTTCGTGCCGGCCGGTCAGGCGCCCGCTGCCAGCGCGCAGGCGGACGCGGCCAAGTCCGCACCCAAGGCGCAAGGCGCCGCCAAGCCTGCGTCGGGTGCTGCCAAGGCGCAAGCTGGCGCCGCCCAGCCTCGGGCCGCGGGGGCCAAGTCCCAGGCCGCCAGCGCCAGCCAGGGCAAGAACGAGGGCAAGGCCGCCACCGAATTGGCCGGCCCGCCCGCGCCGGCCTGCCAGGTGGTGCTGCGCGCCGATGCGGCCGGCTCGCTCGACAGCATCCAGGCCAAGCTCGATGGCACTGGCGCCGGCCTGGCGCTGGATGTGGTGGCCGACCTGGCGCCGCGCACGCCCCTGGTGCTGCGCAGCGCCAGGGCCGACGCGCAACTGCCGGACAAGTCGTCCCTGTCGGCGCGCCTGGACCTGCAAGCGGTGCCCGACCGTCCCGGCCGTGACCGCATTGCCGGTACGCTGGGCGCGCGGGGCCTGGACCTGTCGCACTGGCTGGGCGACGCGATTCCGCCGGCCGTGGTCAGCGCCAACGCGCAACTGAGCGCCGAACTTGAAAACCTGAGCCAGCTGCGCCAGGCCGCCATCGACCTGCGTTTCGAAGACGGCGCACGCTGGAACAAGCAGCCGTTGACCGGCACGGTGAAGGCGCAGGTGGACATCGCCGCGCCGCCGGCCCAGCCTGCCGCGTCTCCTTCGCTGGCAGGAAACACCGCCGGGCCCGCCGCGGCGCAACCGTCGGCCAATCCGGCCACGCCCGCCGCCACGCCGGCCGCCGCGGCCACAACCCATAAACCCGCCACGCCCGCCGACGACCTGCTCGCCGGCCTGCGCATCCATGGGCTGGACATCGACCTGAAACTCGGCGCCAACCGCATCCGGGCACAAGGCGAAGTCGGCGAATCCGACGGCGCCCTGACGCTGGACGCCCAGGCGCCCCAGCTGGACGCCTTCTGGCCTGGCCTGCCGGGCGGGGCTGACCTGAAGGGCAAGCTGACCGGCACGCCGGCCGCACACAAGGGCGAATTCACCGCGGGCTACAACCCGCCCAAGCCGCGGCCCGGGGTACTGGGGCAGTCGCGGGCCCAGGCGGCCATCACATTTGCGGGGGGCTGGGGCAAGGGACCCTCGGGGGATGCCGACGCGGCCCTGACCGGCTGGCGCGGCACGTTCTCGCGCCTGACGGCCGAGACCGCCGGGTTCACCGTCGCGACCGAACGCCCCGTGACGCTGTCGTATCTGCCTTCGGCGGTCGCGCCGCAATGGCAGTGGCAGGCAGGACAGACCGCGCTGGGCCTGACGCTGCCTGGCAAGGAAAAACTGATCATTGCCCACAAGGGCTCGCGGGGCGATGCCAAGCGGTGGGAAACCGCCGGGCAATCCGACAACCTCGTCATCACCGCCGCCATGGCCCGCCAGGTCATCGCCGCGGTCGACCCCGAGGCGGCGGCCAGGTTGAACAAGGGTCCCAAGCGCGTCAATGCGATGGTGGCCGAGGGCCAGCGGCGTATCGCGCTGGACATCCTGTGGGACCTGAAATTCGACGGCCGGCTGGCCGGCCGCGCCCGCATCGCGCGGCGCGACGGCGACCTGTTGATTCCGGGCGATCCGCCCATTCCGCTGGGCGTGAAGGCCCTGGTGCTGGACTTGACCGCCACGCCCACCTCGGCCAACGCCAGCCGCCTGGACGCCAAGCTGGATCTGGCCACCGACAAGATGGGCAAGATCACCGGCAACGGCACCGCCGTGCTGCTGGTGGACGCCAAGGGCGGCATGGCGCTGGACCCGCGCCAACCCATCCGCGCCAAGCTCGATGCCGACATCGCCGACCTGGCCTGGGTGGGCCTTTTCGTGGGCGACTCGATGGAAATCGGCGGCCAGGTCAAGGCCAACCTTGAGGCCCAGGGCACGCTGGCCGGCAAATGGAGCGCCACGGGCGCGATCCGCGGCGACAAGCTGCGCGTGGTGCGGATCGACGACGGCGTGCGTCTCATCGACGGCACCTTGTCGGCGCGCCTGGATGGGGACAAGCTGGTGCTGGACAGCCTGCGCTTCCCGGCCTCGTTGCGGGTCATGCCGGCCGAATGGCGCACCAAGGAATGGATCACCACCGACCCCGAGGCCAAGGGCGGCTATGCCGAAGCCCGCGGCCAATGGAACCTGATCGACGGCGGGGGCAACGTGCGCCTGACCCTGTACCGCTTCCCGGCGTTGCAGCGCTCGGACCGCTACGCCATGGTGTCCGGCACCGTCGACCTGACGGCCCAGATGCCGCGCATCGATATCGTGGGCGACCTGAAGGCGGACGCCGGCTGGTTCAGCCTGGAAATCCTGCAGGGCGTGCCCTCGCTGGACGATGACGTCAAGGTGCGGCGCGTCGGCGACGACCCCGGCACGGTCTCCACGCCCCTGCAGACCAGCATGAACCTGAAGTTCGACATGGGGCCGCGCTTCTACATCACCGGCATGGGGCTGGACGCCGGCTTGCTCGGGTCGATCCAGATCCTGCTCAACGACGGCCGCCTGACCGGCGTGGGGGCGCTGCGCACGCGCGGCGGCGGCATCGAGGCCTATGGCCAGAAGCTGCGGCTGCGCCGGGGCACGCTGACCTTCCAGGGCCGGCTGGACAACCCGCTGCTCGATATCGAGGCCCTGCGCACGGGCGAGCAGGTCGAGGCCGGCGTGAAGGTCGTGGGCACCGCCCAGCGTCCGCGCATCGACCTGGTGTCCTACCCGGACGTCAGCGACGTCGAAAAGCTATCGTGGCTGCTGCTGGGCCGCGGCCCGGACGAAAGCGGCAGCGACGCGGCCCTGCTGCTGTCGGTAGGCACGGCGCTGCTGGGCGGCGGCCAGCCGTTCTACAAGCAGTTCGGCCTGGATGACGTCAGCGTGCGTACCGGCAACCTGGGCAGTTCCGGCAGCATCCTGCCGGACCGCACCGTGGCCGGCGACGTCAACCGCGACAGCGACAGCCAGCTGGCCACCCAGTTCCTGGTGGCCAGCAAGTCGTTCGCCAACGGCATCACCCTCAGCGTGGAACAGGCGCTGGCCGGCAGCGACACCGTCGGCCGGGCCAGCTACCGCCTGGCGCGGGGCCTGTCGCTGGACCTGAAGGGCGGCTCGGTCAACGGCATCGCGCTGGTCTATCGCACCTTCTTTGGCGATTGACGGGGCGCCGCTCCGGCCCTTTGGGGGACGGGGCGGCGCGCTCGGGATAAAATGAGGCCCATTCCATCCCAAGCACTCTGCCACCATGAGCATCAAAAGCGACCGCTGGATCCGCCGCCAGGCCGAAGCCGGCATGATCGAACCCTTTGAAGCGGGTCAGGTCCGCACGGCCAATGGCGGGCGCATCGTCAGCTACGGCACCAGCAGCTACGGCTACGACGTGCGCTGCGCCGACGAATTCAAGATCTTCACCAACATCAATTCCACCATCGTCGACCCGAAGAACTTCGACGAAGGCTCGTTCGTGGATTTCAAGGGCGACGTCTGCATCATTCCGCCCAATTCGTTCGCGCTGGCCCGCACGGTGGAGTACTTCCGCATTCCGCGCAGCGTCCTGACCATCTGCCTGGGCAAGAGCACCTACGCGCGCTGCGGCATCATCGTCAACGTGACCCCGCTGGAACCCGAATGGGAAGGCCACGTCACGCTGGAATTCTCCAACACCACGCCGCTGCCCGCCAAGATCTACGCTGGTGAAGGCTGCGCGCAGATGCTGTTCCTGGAAAGCGATGAAGTCTGCGAGACCTCGTATCGCGACCGTGGCGGCAAGTACCAGGGCCAGACCGGCGTCACCCTGCCGCGCACCTGATCGGCGAGCCCCGTCCGACCCGGCCCCGGTCGCGACGGTGTATCAGGCCCTGCGCCCCGGCGCGGGGCGCAGATAATCGATATCCCATTCGCTTTCTTCCACCTGCACGAAGCCGTGCCGGCGGTAGAAGCGGTTCGAGTCGCTGCCGCGCAGCGCGCCCACGCGCACCGGCAGGCCACGGCTGTCGGCATCGCGCAGCAGGCGGTCCAGCACCTGGCCGCCCACCCCCAGGCCTTGCATGGCCTGGCACCACATACAGATGGTCCAGCCGCAGCCCGTCGCCGTCCGGGCGCAGGGCATAGAAGCCGACGCGCGCGCCGTCCCGCTCGATGAACCAGGTGTGATCGGGCCGGAAGGTATTGCGCAGCCGCGCTCGCGCCCGCTTGGGGTCGAAGCGGCCCAGGCGTTCCAGGCTGTCCCGCATGGCCTCGATGCGCAGGGCCAGCAGGGCTTCGAAATCGGCATCGGTGACCGGCAGGTCGCGGAGCGAGGTGGTCGTCAGCGCGTCGTAGCCGCGGCCCAGGAACTGCAGGATGCAGATGCCGTGGCCGAACGGATCGCTCAGGTGGGCAATGCGGCCCCATGCATGCGAGACGGCGGCGTCTTCCAGCCGTGCGCCCGCCGTCACCGCCCGTTGCACCGCGCCGTCGACATCGTCGACCACCACGTCCAGGTGCACCGGCGTCCAGTGGCGGTCGTAGTCGCGCGGCTGGCGCACGCTGCCTGCGGCCGGCGTGCCGGCCGCCTTTTCCAGCAGGTAGAGGGGGGCCGAGGCGCCCAGCATCTCGGCGGCCTGGGGGCCCAGGCGTCGGTGCAGCACCAGCCCGAAGGCGTCCCGGTAGAAGGCGATGGCTTGTTCCAGATCGGGAACGTCGATATTGACCAGGATGCGCATGAGGTTTTCCGGCAAGGAGCGTCGCGAAAACATAGCACGACGCCGACCCCGCGCGGCAGGCCCCGCCCAGATCGTTGCTGCGCTAAAGAACCCCGGGCCGTGACCGTAAAAAGAGATATGTGTTTGCCGATTTGGCGACGTCATCTCAGCAAGCGTGAGCAAGGCCCTACCCGTGCGTTACCCCCACATTCCCTGGCTGCCCCTGTTGTTCTATCCTGCGCTGCCGGTATTCGCGGCGGGCGGGCTGCTGCTATGGCAGCAATGGCCGCCTGCATTGACGCAGATCGTGCCTTTCGTGCCCTGGGTCATGGCCTTGGTGGGGGCGGCGATCTGCCTGATGTACCAGCGCTCGCAGACGTTGGCGCTGATGCTCAGCGTGTTGGGGGCGGTGGCCCTGTGGCCCGTCTTGGCCAACCAGGCGCCCTGGGCGCTGGCCCCGGCGCTGGTGTGGTGGTCGCTGGCCTACACCATCAACGCCTTGTGGGCCGAGCGTTCCAGCCTGCTGCTGGACATGGCTGCCCGCATCGGCCTGATGGCGCTGGGGGCGGCCGCCATCGCCCTGGCGGGCAAGGATGGCGTGGCGGACGGGTTCGGCCCGCTGGCGGTGCAAGGCATGCTGGCCCGTCTGGGCCTGCCCGTGCAAGCCCTGGCGGCGCTGCTGGTGACGGGCCTGACGCTGACCCTGCTGCTGCTGCGCTATGGCCGCCCGCAACAGGCCGGCCAATGGCTGGGCTTTGTCTGCATGGCCTGGGCCCTGCCGCGCGGCGCCCAGCATCCGCTGGAGCTGGCCGTAATGGCGTCGGCCGCGCTGACCGCGCTGTCGATTTCGCTGGCGCACGAGGGCTTTCACATGGCGTTCCGCGACGAGCTGACCGGCCTGCCCGGACGCCGCGCCCTCAACGAACGGCTGCAACGCATGGGCCGCGTCTATACGCTGGCGATGGCGGACGTGGATCACTTCAAGGCTTTCAACGACACGCACGGCCACGACGTGGGGGACCAGGTGCTGCGCATGGTGGCGTCGCAACTGCGCCGGGTGGCGGGCGGCGGCTATGCCTACCGCTACGGCGGCGAAGAGTTCACGCTGGTGTTCCCGGGCAAGACCGCGGTCGAAGCCATGCCGCATCTGGAAACCGTGCGGCGCGCGATCGAGGCCTACCAGATGCGCCTGCGCGACAAGCCGGCGCGGCCCAAGGCGGACCAGGTCGGCCAGCGCCGGCGCGGCGGCCGCGGCGGGCGCAATTCGCGGCCGTTGCGAGTCACGGTCAGCATCGGGGTGGCCGAGCGCGGCGATGCGCTGCGCGCGCCGGATGCCGTCATCAAGGCGGCCGACCAGGCGCTGTACAAGGCCAAGGACGGCGGCCGCAACCAGGTCTGGGCCTACGGCGCGCGCCGTCGCTCGGGTTGAACGGGCAGGGCGCTACCTGCGGGCCAGCGGCAGCGCCATCAGCAGCTCGTCGTAGAGCACGCCGTTGACGCACAGGGCCTCGCATTCGTGGCCGTATTCCTCGAATCCCAACGCGGCGTACAGATTGAAGGCGGCGGCGTTGTTGGCGGTGACGCTCAATTGCACCTGGCGCACGCCACGCATGCCGGCGGCGTGGTCGATGGCTGCACGCATCAGCAGCCGGGCCAGGCCCTGGCCGCGGAAGTCCGGCGCCACATACATGCTCCAGATATGCGCCTTGTGTCGCATCTTCAGCTTGCGTTGCCGCGCCACGCCCACCATGCCGGCCAGCGCGTCGTGCAGGAACACGCCGAACATGGCGCTGTCGTCCGCGGGGGCGATCCAGCCGCGGATATCGTCCAATGTCAGCGTGTGTTCCTCTTCGTAACTTGATCCGAACGCCTCGGGGGTTTCCTGCAGGGCGTCCAGGCGCAATTGCCGCAGGGACAGGGCGTCTGCGGGGGTAAGGCGTCGGACAAGTGGGGCGCTGGAGGGCATGCGGGCAAGTGTTGGGAATAGGGAACGGTTCGGGAGCCTACTGGCCAGTATAGGCGGCCGGGTTGCCTATAATGGCCCTAACGCCGCTTGCGGTTTTCACAAAGGAGCCAATGATGTTCGGTTTCCTCAAGATAAACCAGGACGCCAAGCGCGACGAAGTCCAGGAAGAGTTCGTGGCGCGCGTGGCCAACGCCGCGCAAGATTTCGTCCAGGCCGCCGGATCCGCCGGGGCCACGCTCGACTACTCCCCCTCCAGCATCCACGCGCTCGACGCGGCGCTTGAAGCCGCGCACGTCGGCTCGTTGCCCCTGACCCCCATGCAGACCGTCGGCGCGGCCGCCTATCTGTACGAAGTGGCGCGCCGGGCCCATGGTGGCCTGTACGAGGTCTGCGACGACGAAGACCCGGTCGTGCTGGTGTGTGGCGAGCCCGATGCCGAGATCTGCTTCGGCGCCATCGCCAAGGTCGAGCGGCGCATCCGCTACGGTGACGCCGAGGCCATTCCGCCGTACTTCGATGCCTTCACCGCCGCGCTGCGGGCGGGCGAAGCGCGCACCATCCGCTAAGCAGTGCCGCCTTGGGCGGGCCCGGGGACGGGCCTGTCGCGGGCCCCGTCGGGGCCCGTGTGCGGCCATCTTCGGGAAAACCATAGGGCCTGGGGAAAAACCGCCCTACAATTCGGCCATTCCCGCCCACCTGGCGGGACCTTCGCGCCGCCTGTCATCAGACGGTTTTTCACTAGAAGTACACTCGCGTCCGCCACACCGGTCCGTTTCGCTTGCCCCAGGAGCGCCTGCATGAAATTCCGCTTCCCTATTTTCATCATCGACGAGGACTACCGTTCCGAGAACGCGTCCGGTTTGGGTATTCGTGCCTTGTCTGAAGCGATCGAGGCCGAGGGCGTCGAGGTGATCGGGGTGACCAGTTACGGCGACCTGAGTTCGTTCGCCCAGCAGCAAAGCCGCGCCAGCGCCTTCATCCTGTCGATCGACGATGAGGAATTCGACGTGGATTCGCCCGAGGACGTGGCCAGCGCGATCAAGAACCTGCGCATGTTCATCGGCGAACTGCGTTTCCGCAACGCCGACATCCCCATCTACCTGTACGGCGAAACGCGCACCTCGGAACACATCCCGAACGACATCCTGCGCGAGCTGCACGGCTTCATCCACATGTTCGAGGACACCCCCGAATTCGTGGCGCGGCACATCATCCGCGAAGCGCGCAGCTACGTGGACAGCCTGCCGCCGCCGTTCTTTCGCGAGCTGGTCAAGTACGCGCAGGACGGCTCCTATTCGTGGCACTGCCCCGGGCACTCGGGCGGCGTGGCATTCCTGAAGAGCCCGGTGGGCCGGATGTTCCACCAGTTCTTTGGCGAGAACATGCTGCGCGCCGACGTCTGCAACGCCGTGGACGAACTGGGCCAGCTGCTGGACCACACCGGCCCGATCGCCGAATCGGAACTGAACGCCGCGCGCATCTTCCACGCCGACCACTGCTATTTCGTGACCAACGGCACGTCCACCTCGAACAAGGTGGTGTGGCATGCCAACGTGGCCGCGGGCGACGTGGTCGTCGTGGACCGCAACTGCCACAAGTCGATCCTGCACGCCATCACGATGACGGGCGCGATCCCGGTGTTCCTGCGCCCCACGCGCAACCACCTGGGCATCATCGGCCCGATCCCGCTGGAAGAATTCCACCCGGACAACATCCGCAAGAAGATCGAGGCCAACCCCTTCGCGCGCGAAGCGGTGAACAAGAACCCGCGCATCCTGACGCTGACGCAGAGCACCTACGACGGCGTCATCTACAACGTGGAAATGATCAAAGAGCAGCTGGGCAGCTACGTCGACACGCTGCACTTCGATGAAGCCTGGCTGCCGCACGCTGCGTTCCACGAGTTCTACAAGGACATGCACGCCATCGGCCAGGACCGCCCGCGCAGCCAGGACGCGATGGTGTTCGCCACCCACTCGACGCACAAGCTGCTGGCCGGCATTTCGCAGGCCTCGCAGATCATCGTGCAGGAGTCCGAAACCCGCAAGCTGGACCGCAACGTCTTCAACGAAGCCTACCTGATGCACACGTCCACCTCGCCGCAGTACGCGATCATCGCGTCGTGCGACGTGGCCGCGGCCATGATGGAACCCCCGGGCGGCACCGCGCTGGTCGAGGAAAGCATTCGCGAAGCGCTGGACTTCCGCCGCGCCATGCGCAAGGTGGAATCCGAATTCGGCAAGAACGACTGGTGGTTCAAGGTCTGGGGGCCGAACCGCCTGGTGTCCGAAGGCATCGGCAACCGCGACGAGTGGATTCTCGAAGCCAACGACCACTGGCACGGCTTCGGCGAAATGGCCGAAGGCTTCAACATGCTGGACCCGATCAAGGCCACGGTCATCACGCCGGGGCTGGACATGTCGGGCAGCTTCGGCGAAACCGGCATCCCCGCCGCGCTCGTCTCCAAGTACCTGACCGAGCACGGCGTGGTGGTCGAAAAGACCGGCCTGTACTCGTTCTTCATCCTGTTCACCATCGGCATCACCAAGGGCCGCTGGAACACGCTGCTGACCGCCTTGCAGCAGTTCAAGGACGACTACGACCGCAACCAGCCGCTGTGGCGCATCCTGCCGGACTTCTGCAAAGACCATCGCCGCTACGAGCGCATGGGCCTGCGCGATCTGTGCCAGGAAATCCACGAGGCCTACCGTGCGCGCGACGTCGCCCGCCTGACCACCGAGATGTACCTGAGCGACATGGTGCCGGCGCTGAAACCGTCCGACGCCTTTGCCCGCATGGCGCACCGCGAGGTCGAGCGTGTGGACATCGACCAGCTCGAAGGCCGCGTCACGGGCGTGCTGCTGACGCCGTACCCCCCGGGCATCCCGCTGCTGATTCCGGGCGAACGCTTCAACCGCACCATCGTCCAGTACCTGCAGTTCGCGCGCGAGTTCAACGAGCGCTTCCCGGGCTTCGAAACCTACATCCACGGCCTGGCCGATGAAGTGGGTCCGGACGGCGAAAAGCGTTACTACGTCGACTGCCTGATCGAAGACTGATACGGGCCGACTGTTCCGATGTTCGATGTTGCCGTTCTCGGCGCCGGCGCCGCTGGCATGATGTGTGCAGCGGTTGCCGGCCAGCGTGGCTTGCGGGTGGTGCTGGTCGACCATGCCGAGCGCCTGGCCGAAAAGATCCGCATCTCCGGCGGAGGCCGCTGCAACTTCACCAACATCGGGGCGGGCCCGGCCAATTTCCTGTCCGACAATCCGCACTTCTGCCGGTCGGCCCTGTCGGGCTACACGCCGCAGGACTTCCTGGCGCTGCTCAAGCGCCACCACATCGCCTGGCACGAAAAGCATCGTGGCCAGCTGTTCTGCGACGATTCCAGCGAATCCATCATCGAGATGCTGCGCGCCGAATGTGACGCGGGCGGCGTGAAGTGGCGCATGGGCTGCCAGGTGGCCGAGGTGGCCCATGGCGAGGCCGGCTTCGAACTGCGCACCAGCCAGGGCCCCATCCGGGCCGCCAAGCTGGTGGTGGCCACCGGCGGCATGGCGATCCCGCAGCTGGGCGCTACCGATTTCGGCCTGAAGCTGGCGCGCCAGTTCGGCCTGAAGGTGGTCGAGCCGCGCCCCGCGCTGGTGCCGCTGACCTTCGACGCGGCCCAATGGCAACCGTTGGCGGAGCTGTCCGGCGTGGCGCTGGAAGTCAACCTGCACACCGGGCAGGGCAAGACCCGCGGCGAATTCCTCGAAGACCTGCTGTTCACGCACCGAGGCCTGTCGGGCCCGGCGATTCTGCAGATCTCCAGTTTCTGGAAGCCGGGCGAACCCATCGTCATCGACCTGGCGCCGGGGCGCGACCTGGCCGACGAGCTGCTGGCGTCCAAGTCCGGCAACCGCCAGCAATTGCATACCGTGCTGGCCGGCCTGTGGCCCAAGCGCCTGGCCGACCGCTGGCTGCACCTGGCCGAGCAGGGCGGCAAGCCCGGCCTGGCGGCGCTGCGCCTGGCCGATGCCCCCGACAAGACCCTGCGCGCGCTGGCGCAGGACATCCACCAATGGACGCTGGTGCCCAGCGGCACCGCCGGCTACAAGAAGGCCGAAGTCATGCGCGGCGGCGTCGACACCCGCGGGCTGGACCAGAAGTCCATGCAGGCCAAGACCACCCCCGGGCTGTACTTCATCGGCGAAGCCGTGGACGTCACCGGCTGGCTGGGCGGCTACAACTTCCAGTGGGCCTGGGCCTCGGGCGTGGCCTGCGGCAAGGCGCTGTAGGCGCGGCGCCCGCGTTCGCGGACCGCCGCTTCGCTTTCATTCTCGGACGGTTTCACGGCAGCGATCGGCCAGGCCGCCACTGGCCGTGTCCACGCGGCCGGCGGGCCGCATCGCCCGCCGCCATGACAGCCTCGGCAACGCCACCATTGTTATATCAAATAAAAATACATATCATTTATGTTTTCGATAATCGATTCGGCCCCGCTTTCGGCGGCGCCGTCCTGACGGAGACATGCCATGGCCTACACCCTGCCGACCTTGCCCTACGCCTATGACGCGCTCGAACCCCATATCGACGCCATGACGATGGAAATCCACTACAGCAAGCACCACCAGACCTACGTCACCAGCCTGAACGCGGCCCTGGACGGCGCCGGTATCGCCACCGACGAGCCGGTCGAAGCCCTGGTGGCCCGCCTGGACCAACTGCCCGAGGCGATCCGCGGCGCAGTGCGCAACCACGGCGGCGGCCATGCCAACCACAGCCTGTTCTGGTCCGTCATGTCGCCGCAGGGCGGTGGTGAGCCCGATGGCGCGCTGGCCCGCGCGATCGATGCGGAACTGGGTGGCCTGGCCGCGTTCCGCGAGGCCTTCACCAAGGCAGCGCTGACCCGCTTCGGCAGCGGCTGGGCCTGGCTGTCGGTCACCCCGGCCGGCAAGCTGGTGGTGGAAAGCAGCGCCAACCAGGACAGCCCGCTGATGCAGGGCAACACCCCCATCCTGGGCCTGGACGTGTGGGAGCACGCCTACTACCTGAAGTACCAGAACCGCCGGCCGGAATACATCGGCGCCTTCTACAATGTCGTCAATTGGCCCGAGGTGGCGCGCCGCTACGCCGCTGCCATCGGCTGATCCGGCATTGCGCGAGGGCAGGTCCATGAACACATTCAGCCGTCATCGCATCCGGCCCGCAGCCACCAGCGTCAGTGTCTGGACGTTGGCGGTGCTGGTCGCCTGCCTGGGCCTGCATCAGCTGTGGGTCTATCTCGCTGTGCACGCACCCCATGTGGCGGACGCGCTGCTGGGCGGCATGGTCGCCGCCGGCGCCACCGCGGCGGGCACGCTGCCCATTCTTTTCGCGCGCACCATTCCCCAGAAAATGCAGGACAGCATGTTCGGCTTCGGCGCGGGCGTGATGCTGGCGGCCAGCGCGTTCTCGCTGGTGGCGCCGGGCATCGCGGCAGCCGAATCGCAGGGCGCCGGCCCCTGGGGAGCCGGGCTGACCGTCGGTGCGGCCATCCTGCTGGGCGCGGCCGCGCTGCTGCTGATGGACCGGCTGCTGCCGCATGAACACTTCATCAAGGGCCGCGAAGGCATCGAGGCGCATCGGCTGCGCCGTACCTGGCTGTTCGTCTTCGCCATTACCTTGCACAACCTGCCCGAAGGCCTGGCCATCGGCGTGGGCTACGCGGGCAACGATCCGGTGCGCGGTACCGCGCTGGCCACCGGCATCGCCATCCAGGACATCCCCGAAGGGTTGGTGGTGGCCGTGGCGCTGATCGCCGCCGGCTACAAGCGCTCGTTCGCGGTGGCGCTGGGCATGCTGTCCGGCCTGGTCGAGCCGGTCGGCGCCGTGCTGGGCGCGGCGGTGGTGGGCTGGTCGGCGGCCATGCTGCCCTGGGGCCTGGGATTCGCGGCGGGCGCCATGCTGTTCGTGATCAGCCACGAAATCATCCCCGAATCGCATCGCAAGGGACACGAGGTCTATGCCACCTGCGGGCTGATGCTGGGCTTCGTGCTGATGATGCTGCTGGACACGGCGCTGGGCTAGGCGTTGCGAACAGGTTGCGGGCCGCCGGTGACAGGCCGCGCGGCGCTGGGCGAAGCCGGCGTTTCGCGGTATGCTTTCGGCGCTGTCACGCATGTTGCGGGAGAGAGCGGCTGTTAACCGCAGCCGCCGCCGAAGGCGCAATTCGCCCGGAATCGCTCAGGTATCCCATACCGCACATGTTTGCCCTGTCCCGGTTTATGCCGTGCGGACGCGGCAAAACAGCACTCTGGAGAGACCTGGCGCCGCTGCCCAATCAGGGACATAGCGCGCAGCCCAGGCGCCGAAGGTGCAAACCCGCCACGCGGGGCAACTCTCAGGCAAAAGGACAGAGGGGCGGAAGATTCAGCCGTTGTGCGGGGGCGCATTGCCCATCTGCCAGCGGCATTCCGTAACCCTGGCACCGCTGCCGCTCCGGAGTCCCCTGCATGTCCGCAACCCTCAAACGCACCCCGCTGGCCGACGAACACATCGCCTCCGGCGCCCGCATGGTCGATTTCGGCGGCTGGGACATGCCCCTGGCCTACGGCTCGCAACTCGAAGAGCACCACGCGGTGCGCCAGGACGCCGGCATGTTCGACGTCTCGCACATGCTCAACGCCGACGTCACCGGCCCGGATGCCTTTGCCTACCTGCAGCGCCTGGTGGCCAACGACGTGGCCAAGCTGACGGTGCCGGGCAAGGCGCTCTACACCTGCATGCTGAACCCGCAAGGCGGCGTCATCGACGACCTGATCGTCTATTTCTTCGCCGCCGACCAATGGCGCGTGGTCGTCAACGCCGGCACCGCCGACAAAGACATGGCCTGGATGCAGCGCGTCAAGCAGGCCGGCAAGTTCGACGTCACCATCACGCCGCGCCGCGACCTGGCCATGGTCGCCGTGCAGGGCCCCAACGCCCGCGCCAAGGTCTGGGCCGCGCGCCCGGCCTGGCAGGCCGCCAGTGAACCGCTGACCCCGTTCGTGGCCGCCCGCATCGGCGACGACACCCTGGTGGCCCGCACCGGCTACACCGGCGAAGACGGCTTTGAAATCGTGCTGCCCGCTGCCGACGTCGTGCAGCTGTGGCGCGACCTGGTCGCCCAGGGCGTGCGCCCGGCAGGCCTGGGCGCGCGCGACACGCTGCGCCTGGAAGCCGGCATGAACCTGTACGGCCAGGACATGGACGAACTGACCCAGCCCGGCGAGGCCGCGCTGACCTGGACGGTGTCCCTGAAAAACCCCGAGCGCCGCTTCATCGGCCGCGACGCGCTGGAACAATTCGCCACGCCCGCCGCCTTCGTCGGCCTGAAGCTGCAGGAACGCGGCGTCATGCGCGCCCACATGGCCGTGCGCACCGCGCAAGGCACCGGCGAACTCACCAGCGGCACCATGTCGCCCACGCTGGGCGTATCGATCGGCTTTGCCCGCCTGCCGCAAGGCGTGGCCGCGGGCGATACGGTCGAGGTCGACATCCGCGGCAAATGGGTGCCCGCCCTGGTCTGCAAACTGCCGTTTGTCCGTAACGGCAAAGCCGTCGAACACTCGTAAACTCGAAGCTTCGCGCCGCAGGCCCCCCGTGGCGGGCGGGCTGCCGGCGCGAGGCGCGCAACACCATTCTTCTACCCGAATCCCTCAGGAGTTCCCATGAGTCTGCCCACCGATCGCAAGTACACCCAGTCCCATGAATGGGTCAAAGCCGAAGGCGACGTGTTTGTCGTCGGCATCACCGATACCGCCCAGGACCAACTGGGCGACCTGGTCTTCGTCGGCGACGTCAAGGTCGGCGCCAAGCTGAACGCAGGCGAAACCGCCGGCGTGGTCGAGTCGGTCAAGGCCGCCTCCGACATCTACGCCCCGGTCGCCGGCGAAATCGTCGCATTCAACGACGAACTCGAAAGCAACCCCAACCTGATCAACGAATCGGCCTTCACGGCCTGGATCTTCAAGATCAAGCCGGTCAACGCCGCCGATGCCGACAAGCTGCTGGACGCTGCCGGCTACGAAGCCGTCGCCAACGGCTAAGCCTGTCCGGGCGGGCGGCGGCGCCAGGCGTCGCGCCCGTCCGCAAGATGCATCACCGTTCGTCCCCCGACGACACCTGCTACCCCGAGATCCCTCCATGTCGCGCGCCCTAGACACCCACACCGACTTCATTCCCCGCCACATCGGCCCCTCCGACGCCGACCAGGCCGCCATGCTTGCCGTGATCGGCAGCGCCAGCCTGGACGCCCTGATCGAAGAAGTCGTGCCGCCCAAGATCCGCAGCCAGGCCCCGCTGGCGCTGCCGCCCTCGCGCAGCGAAGCCGACGTGCTGGCCGAACTGAAGCAGATCGCCGGCCGCAACAAGGTCTTTCGCAACTACATCGGCCAGGGTTACTACGGCACGCAGACCCCCAACGTGGTCCTGCGCAACATTCTCGAGAATCCCGCCTGGTACACGGCCTACACGCCCTACCAGCCCGAGATCTCGCAGGGCCGCCTCGAGGCCCTGCTGAACTACCAGACCATGGTCGCCGACCTGACCGGGCTGGACATCTCCAACGCCTCGCTGCTGGACGAAAGCACCGCCGCCGCCGAAGCCATGACGCTGGCCCGCCGCGGCGCCAAGTCGCAGAGCCCGGTGTTCTTCATCTCGCGCCACGTGCATCCCCAGACTATCGAAGTCGTGCGCACGCGCGCCGAAGGCCTGGACATCGAAATCGCCATCGGCGACGAAGCCGAGGGCCTGCCGGAATGCTTCGGCGTGCTGCTGCAATACCCGCATAGCACCGGCTCGGTGTCCGACTACCGCAAGCTGGCTGACGCGGCCCACGCCCAAGGCGCCGTGGTGGCCGTCGCCACCGACCTGCTGGCGCTGGCGCTGTTGGCCGCCCCGGGCGAATGGGGCGCCGACATCGCCGTCGGTTCGGCGCAACGCTTTGGCGTGCCGTTCGGTTTCGGCGGCCCGCACGCCGGTTTCATGGCCTGCAAGGATGCCTTCAAGCGCAACATGGCCGGCCGCCTGGTCGGCGTGTCCAAGGACGCCCAGGGCAACCCGGCGATGCGCCTGGCGCTGCAAACACGCGAACAGCACATCCGCCGCGAAAAGGCCACGTCCAACATCTGCACGGCGCAAGTGCTGCTGGCCGTCATGGCCGGCATGTACGCCGTGTGGCACGGCCCGGCCGGCATCCGCCGCATCGCCCATCGCGTGCAGCGCTACACCGCCATCCTGCGCGCCGAACTCGGCAAGCTGGGCATCAAGGTCGCCAACGACACCTTCTTCGACACGCTGCTGCTGGAAACCGGCGCCGCCACCCCGGCCATCCTGACGGCCGCCGAGTGCGAGCACATCAACCTGCGCCGCGTCGACGGCGCCCGCCTGGCCGTCTCGCTGGACGAAACCGTCACCGCCGCCGACCTGCAAGCGCTGGTCAACGTGTTTGCCGCCGGCCTGGAGCGCGATGACGTCGAACTCGACATCGACGCGCTGGACGCCGCGGCCGCCAGCGGCATTCCCGCCGCCGTGGCCCGCGAAAGCGCCATCCTGAAGCACCCGGTGTTCTCCAGCGTGCAATCCGAAACCGACATGCTGCGCTACCTGCGCAAGCTGGCCGACAAGGACCTGGCGCTGGACCGCACGATGATCCCGCTGGGCTCGTGCACCATGAAGCTGAACGCCACCGCCGAGATGATCCCCATCACCTGGCCCGAATTCGCGCTGATCCATCCGTTCGCGCCCGCCTCGCAAAGCCAGGGCTACGACGAGCTGATCACCCGCCTGTCGGCCGCGCTGTGCGAAATCACCGGCTACGACAACATCAGCCTGCAGCCCAACTCGGGCGCCCAAGGCGAATACGCCGGCCTGCTGGCCATCCGTGGCTACCACCAGGCCAACGGCCAGCACCAGCGCAACATCTGCCTGATCCCGTCGTCGGCCCACGGCACCAACCCGGCCTCGGCCCAGCTGGCCGGCATGGAAGTCGTGGTCGTGGCCTCGGACGCCAACGGCAACGTCGACCTGGCCGACCTGCGCGCCAAGATCGAACAGGTCGGCGACAAGCTGGCCGCGCTGATGATCACCTACCCGTCCACGCACGGCGTGTTCGAGGAAGCCGTCACCGAGATCTGCGACCTGGTGCACCAGGCCGGCGGCCAGGTCTACCTGGACGGCGCCAACATGAACGCCATGGTCGGCGTGGCGCAGCCGGGCAAGTTCGGTTCCGACGTGTCGCACCTGAACCTGCACAAGACCTTCTGCATTCCGCACGGCGGCGGCGGCCCGGGCGTGGGTCCCGTGGCGGTGCGCGCCCACCTGGCGCCGTACCTGCCGGGCGTGGTCAACGAGCAGGGCAAGCTGCCCGGCGAGGCCCACGTCGGCCCTGTCTCGGCCGCCCCGTTCGGGTCGGCCGGCATCCTGCCGATTCCGTTCGTGTACATCGCGCTCATGGGCGCCGACGGCCTGCGCCGCGCCACCGAAGTGGCCATCCTGAACGCCAACTACATCGCCACCCGCCTGCGCGACCACTACCCGGTGCTGTACGCGGGCCGCAACGGCCGCGTGGCGCACGAGTGCATCCTGGACGTGCGTCCGCTCAAGGAAACCAGCGGCATCAGCGCCGAAGACATCGCCAAGCGCCTGATGGACTACGGCTTCCATGCCCCCACCATGAGCTTCCCGGTGGCCGGCACGCTGATGGTGGAACCGACCGAATCCGAAGGCGTGGCCGAACTGGACCGCTTCATCGACGCCATGATCTCGATCCGCGAGGAAATCGCCCAGGTCGAGCGCGGCGAACGCGATCGCGAAGACAACGTCCTGAAGAACGCGCCGCACACGGCGCAGATGCTGCTGGCCGAAGAATGGCTGCACGACTACCCGCGCCAGCAGGCTGCCTACCCGGTGGCTTCCCTGCGCGACGCCAAGTACTGGCCGCCGGTGGCCCGTGTGGACAACGCCTATGGCGACCGCAACCTGGTGTGCGCCTGCCTGCCGATCGAAGCCTACGCGTAAGCGTGCGACGGGCCTGCCGCGAGGCGGGCCCGCGTGGCAAGACCGCAGCCCCCGCTTGTTTCAAGCCGGGGCTTTTTCTTTGGTGGCACCCGGGGCGGCTGCGCGCGGATGCAAAAAGGGCCGCACTGTGCGTGCGGCCCCTTGCTTGTCGTATCCGCCGCCGCGCCCGGGGGGCGGGGCAGCCTGCGCGCGAGGGCTTACTTCGCCGGCGCGGCCGTCAAGGTCTTGGCAAAGTCTTCGGTGATGCTGAAGTACGTATTGATGAGGATCTGCAGGTTGTCCTTGCCGATACCGCCTTCCGCGTTCATGTCCATCTGCAGCACGGCCTGGTTCTTTTCGTCCAGGTAGGCGCGGGTCCAGCGGTATTCGCGGTTCCAGGCGTTGATGGCTTTCAGCGAGGCGGGCTTCTTGGTGGCGTACGTGGCGGTGACGACCAGGTCGTAGCACTTCTCGGTGAAGTCATTGCACAGGAATTCCATGCGCAGGTCGGTGGCGCCGGTGCTGCCCGCGTCCAGGATCAGCACGGGACCTTCGTCGCCGTCGGTCTTGCGCGTGGTGTAGCCCATGTCGTCGAGCATGCTGACGACCATGTCGACGTTGAAGTCCTGCAGCGTCTCGCTGCTGGACGCCGAGGCGACGTCGCCGTCCATGCCCGAGGTGGCGCCCGCGGCAGGTTCGGATTCTTCATCGTCGTCCGTCACGCTGGGCGAGATGCTGGCCGCGCTGAGCAGGCCCGAGAACAGTTCGTCGGCGGGGATCTTCTTGCCGTTCAGGTCGCCCATGCCATCGGCAAAGTGGAACTTGCCGACGATGTTGTCGCCTTCGTTCTTGCCCACGTTGAACATCTCGGCCATGCCGGACATGCTGCGCACGTTGTCGGCGGCTTCCTCGGCGGCCTTGTCGGCGGCCATGCCTCCCTTCTTGACGCCATACTGCACCATCAGGTCTTGCACCATCGGCTTGGAGATCACCAGCGTGGCATCGATCTGCTTGATGGCCTTGACGATGATTTCCTGCGGCGTCAGGTCCTTGACGTTGGGCGGGTTGGCCAGGTCCAGCGAGAACGTCAGCTTGCTTTCGCCCTTGGCGGTCTTCCAGCTGATCGGGTCGATGCTGAACGACGGGTTGCCCGCCAGCAGCTTGCCGGCGTTGTCCAGCAGCACCTGGAACTGTTCGTCGTTCAGGCCTTCGTCGCGCGTATCGGCCATGTACTGGCGGAGCAGCTGGTTGTAGGTGTCCGACAGTTGCTTGACCGCGGCGCCGTCCAGCTTGGCCAGCTTGATCACGGCCTGGGCATTGCCCAGCGCCACGTCGTTCACGTTGATGTCGCCGCTTTGGTAGGCGGCTTGCACATTGATGGTCTTGTCATCTTCGGCGACCTTGACGGTGTAGCCGAAGTTGTCGAGCGTAACCTTGACATCGGCGTCAGGCTTGAAGACCTCGGTGCGCTTGATCTTGAAGCCCGAATCGCCGATCGACAGGCCGAACTTGCCCATGCGGCTGTCGACGTCGATCGACAGGCCCGACAGCAGCATCTTGATCGGGTCGTTGCCCTTGGTGCCGTCCACGGCCAGCGTATCGGTCTGCGCGTGCGCGGTGACGCTCTGCAGGCCGCGGTCGAAGGTGCCGGTGATGGTCATGCCGCTGAAGTCGACCGAGTTGCCTTCGTGGGTGACCTTGACCGGCGCGATCTTCGAGGTCGAGGCGGTGTTGCCGCCGAAGCTGACCATGGCGTCGGTGATCAGGGGCGAGACGTCCTTGGTCAGCTCGAAGATCGGCTTGACGTTGTCCGTCTTGGCCAGTTCAGCATGGAAGAACGCCAGCTTGGGGGCGATGGCGCCGCGCGCCAGGGCGCTCTTGGGGAACGGGCCGTGCTCGATGTTGGCATCGAATTCGACCATGCCGTCGGGCATTTCCTGCGGGCTCTTGTCGTTCTTGACGAACGACAGGCCGTAACGCGCCTGGGTCGAGAACAGGCCGCGCTCATACTTGATCTGGTCGATGCGCAGACCGAACAAAGGCGTGATCTTGGCCAGCTTTTCGTTGGTTTCGGCCAGGTGGCGCTGGGCGCTTTCTTCAATGCGCTTGCCGGTGTACCACGTGGCACCTACCCAGCTTCCCGCTCCCACTATGACCACGGCTAAGGTGATCGCTACGCTCTTTTTCATCGTTTTGCTTTGTCGTTGATTATCGAGTCAGATCCGGCCGCGGTGCAGCGCCGTGAAACAGGCGGGCAGCGGCATAGACGGATTCATCGTCCTCTAAGGACCGGGGCGAGTATACCGAGGCAGATCGCGCGTGGAGGGTGCGCCCAGTTACCGAAGATTTCAAAATGAAAGCCGGCGCCGTGGGGCGCCGGCCATATTGTCGACAAAACCGGCTTCAGAGCGGGTCGAGGGGGCAGATGGGGCGCCGCACGTGCTTGAATTCCAGCTGCCCATAATCGGACGTGGTGACGCCCACGCCGGTGCACTCGATCACGTCGGTCGCCATGTCGGAAAAGCCCGCCCGCCAGTGCACGCGGCTTTTCAGCACCACGTAGCGCTTTTGCAGCGGGTCGATGCCGGCCGACAGCAGGCAATTGATGTCGAAGGGTTCCTGGTGGCGCGAGACCACCACGATCTCGACCTGGCCGGTATCGATCACCACCGTCAGCCCGGTATCGTTGCGCACGCCGCGATACATCGGGCCGCGATTCAGGTAGACCCCGTCAAACACCAGCTTGACCCGTCCCGTGACCGTCAGCGGTTCGCTCGGTTGCTTGATGGCGGGCATGGCCACCTTGCCGCCCAGCGCCAGGGTGATCGGGTTGCCCACGCCGGCCGCGGCCGCCTCGCGCGCGGCCTGCGGGTCGCAGATCGCGTAGAACACGACGTTGTCCAGTTCCTGGCGCAGCACTTCGGCCAGCACGGCAGTGGTGTCCATGGTGCCGCCCGAACCGGTGTTGTCGAAGTGGTCCAGCAGCACCACCGGCCCGTGTTCGATGGCCTTGGCGCGGGTGATGGTGGGCACCAGCGGCTCAGGATGAAAGACCCATTTGGCGCGGTCGTTCCAGGCGCGGTCCAGCAGCTCGTCGCGGTATTGCTCGGCCTGGGCCAGGTTGCCGTCCGTACAGACCACGGCGCTCAGCCCGGCTTCGCGGATATCCGCGTGCGGGAAGCCCACGAATACCGAGGCGGCCAGCACGCCGCCGGCTTCGAGCTGCTTGCAGCGTTCCTGCAGCGATTTGTTGGGTTCGGCGTGCGTGCCCTGGCACATCACGTGCGGCAGCATGGGCTTGCTGGCCCAGGTCATGACCGGTTTGATTTCACCCTTGAGGGTGCGCACGATGACGTTGGCGGCGCGCACGCCCGCCTCGCGGATATCGACGTGCGGATAGGTATGAAAGCCGCTGATGACGGTGGCGTTGTCGACGATGTCGGCATAGATGTTGGCGTGCATGTCCAGCGTCACGGCCACGGGCGTCTTGGGGTCTATTTCGCGCAAGCGGCGCAGCAGGTCGCCTTCGGCGTCTTCCACGCCTTCGGCCACCATGGCGCCGTGCAAGTCCAGCAGGATGGCGTCGAAGCCGCCGCGCCGGACCTGGTCCAGCACCCGCTTGCACAGCGCTTCGTGGGTGTCGCTGCTGGCCGGCCCGCTGGGCCAGGATTCGGCCGCCACCGGCACCACGATCTCGGCGCCGACGCGCCGCGCCACCTCGATGTAACCGCCCAGGCCGCTATCGGTGTTTTCGTAGGCCCGGATGGCGCGCTCGCCTTCCAGGATGTCAGGGGCGCCGCGGAAGAACCGCGACAGCGGGGTCGGCACGGGCGAAAAGGTGTTCGTCTCGTGCTTGATCATTGCCAGAAGCCAACGCATGGGGTGTCCTGTGGGTTGCCAAAGGGGAAAGACCGGAAAGCAAAAGGGCCGGCGGGAAGGCCGGCCGACGGAAGGAATCAGGCCGCGCCGGGTGGCTGGGGCCACGGGTGCTGGGCCGGGCGCATGCGCTCCCAGGCGTGCGCCACGCGCAGCACGCCCAGATCGTCAAAGCGCGCGCCCGCGATCTGCAGGCCGATGGGCAGCCCGGCGCGGGTGTAGCCGCAATTGACGGACGCGGCCGGCTGCTCGCTCATGTTGTAGGGCAGGGTGTAGCCGATGTGGTGCATGGTGGTCGCCACGTCGTTGGTGGGCGCAGCCCACTCGGCGTTGTAGGCCACCACGGGCGCCACCGGCGACAGCACGTAGTCGTATGGGGCGCAGGCGGCCACAGTCCTGGCGCGTACGTTCAGGGTTTCGTAGTAGCTGCGGAACACGGCCTCGCCGGCCTGGCCGCCGCCGCTTTCGGCCCAGGTACGGATGAACGGCAGGATCTTGGCGCGACGCGTCTCAGGCAGCGCACCCAGGTCGATGGCCGAGCGCGTGCGCCAGAAGCGGTCGACGCCGTCCAGCATATCGGGCGTCATCCAGGGATTCATGGGCGTGACGATGGCGCCGGCGGCCTCGAACAGGCGGGCTGCCGCCTCGACGGCCTGGCGGATCTCCGGGTCCAGCGGCAGGCCGCAGCCGGCGTCCAGCAACAGGCCGATGCGCAGGCCGCGCACGTCCTGGGTCAGGTTGAGCCAGTCGAAATCCTGGAAGGGCAGGCTCATGTGGTCGCGCACGTCGGGCTGCGACAGCACGCCCATCATCAGCGCGGCATCGGTGATGGTGCGGGTCATGGGGCCGGCGCAGCGGCCCATGAACGGCGGGTCGATGGGGATGCGGCCCAGGCTGGGCTTGAGCGTGGCGATGCCGCACCAGGCGGCCGGCAGGCGCACCGAGCCGCCGATGTCGGTGCCGATATGCAACGGGCAGTAGCCGGCGGCGGCGGCCGCGCCTGCGCCAGCGCTGGAGCCGCCGGGGTTCTTGGTGACGTCCCAGGGGTTGCGCGTCAGCTCGTGAAAGCTCGACAGGCCCGAGGACAGCATGCCGTAGTCGGGCATGGTGGTCTTGCCCAGCACGACGGCGCCAGCCTCGCGCATGCGGGCCGCGGGCGGGGCGTCCGCCGTCGCGGGTGTCAGCTCCGTGGCAGCGGTGCCCAGCGGCACCGGCACGCCGCGGGTGGCAATGTTTTCCTTGATGGTGGCGGGCACCCCGTCCAGCGTGTAGCCGCCGCAGACCTGGGGTTCGCCCTTCATCCAGCGCGCTTCCGAGGCGCGGGCCTGGGTCAGGGCCTGCTCCGGGTCCAGTGCGTAAGTGGCGTGGATGTGCGGTTCCCAGCGCTCGATATGATCGAGCACCGAACGCGTGGCCTCGACGGGCGACAAGGTCTTGTTGCGATAGGCCGAGAGCAGTTCCTGGGCCGAGAGTTCGTGCGGTTGCGGCATGGCGGGTTCCAGTGGATGAGGGCGCGTCAGGCGGTGGCGGCAGGCGTCTGGCCGGCCGCGACGGGCCGGAAATTGCGGAAGTCCCAGTCGCGCCCGGGCGCCGCGTCGATCAGGGCGCGGGTGTATTCATGGCGGGGTTCGGTCAGCACGGTTTCGGCGCTGCCGGTCTCGACGACCTTGCCGCGCTGCATGACCATGATGGTGTCGCAGATCTGCGCGGCCACGCGCAGGTCATGGGTGATGAACAGCACGCCCACGCCGGTGCGCTGGCGCACCTGTTCAAGCAGTTCCAGCACCTGCGCCTGCACGGACACGTCCAGCGCGGACACGGCCTCGTCGGCCACCAGGATTTCCGGGTCCATCACCAGCGCGCGCGCGATGCAGATGCGCTGGCGCTGGCCGCCCGAGAACTGGTGCGGGTAGCGCCGCATCGCGTCGGGGCTCAGCCCGACCACGGTCAGGGTTTCGCCGGCACGCTTGAGGGCCTCTTCGCGCGGCATGCCGAAATTGAGCAGGCCTTCGATGATGGATTCGCCCACCGTGCGGCGCGGGTTCAGCGACCGGTAGGGGTCCTGGAACACGATCTGGATGCGGCGGCGCACCGGGCGCAGCGCGGCGCCGGACAGGGTGCTGAGGTCTTCGCCGCCCATCATCATGTGGCCGGCGGTGGGCTCGATCAGGCGCACGATGCAACGCGCCACGGTGGACTTGCCCGAGCCGGACTCGCCCACGATGCCCAGGATCTCGCCCTTGCGCAGCGTCAGGTTCACGTCCGTGGCGGCGATGACGTTCTGCGGCGCGCGGCGCGACAGCAGCGCGCGCTTGCCGCCGTAGGTGCGGCCCAGACCCTTGACGTGCAGCACCGGCTGGCCGGCGGGCGCGTCGCGCCGCGACGGCACCAGGCTGGGCACGGACGACACCAGGCGCCGCGTGTACGACTGCTTGGGCTCGGCCAGGATCTCGTGGCGCGTGCCGCTTTCGATCAGGTCACCGCGGTTCATCACCACGATGCGGTCGGCAATCTCGGCCACCACGCCGAAGTCGTGCGTGATGAACAGCACGGCGGTCTTGTGCTTGACCTGCAGTTCCTTGATGAGCAGCAGGATCTGCTTCTGCGTGGTGACGTCCAGCGCCGTGGTGGGTTCGTCGGCGATCAGCAGCTTGGGTTCGAGGATCAGCGCCATGGCGATCACGATGCGCTGGCGCTGGCCGCCCGACAGCTGGTGCGGGTAGGCGTCGAAAATGCGTTCGACGTCGGGCAGGTGCACCGAGCGGAACATCTCCAGCACCTTGGCGCGGCGCTCGGCGGCCGACATGCGGCGATGCAGGCGCAGCACTTCGTCGACCTGCTTGCCGACCGTGTGCACGGGGTTCAGGGCGGTCATGGGTTCCTGGAACACCATGGCCATGCGCGTGGCGCGCAGTTCGCGCAACCGGCGCGGCGTGGCGCTGGCGACGTCTTCGCCTTCGACGCGGATCGAGCCCGCGTTGATGCGCAGCACGCCCGGCGGCAACAGGCCCATGACGGCCAGCGAGGTGACGGATTTGCCCGAGCCGGATTCGCCGACCACGCAGACGGTTTCGCCGGCATGCACGTCCAGGCTCAGGTTGCGCACGACGCGGTTGCCTGCGCCGGCGACTTCCACCGACAGGTTGCGGATGGCCAGGACGGCGGACGAGGTATCGCCCGCGGGCGGAGTGGGAGAGTAGGTCATCGGCATCAGATCCTGCGCACCATTTTCGGGTCCAGCGCGTCGCGCAGCGCGTCGCCCAGGATGTTCACGCTGAGCACGGTCAGCGACAGGAACAGGCCCGGGAACAGGATCAGCCCCGGCAGCATGCGGAAGTACATGCGGCCTTCGGACATGATGTTGCCCCAGGAGGCGATTTCAGGCGGGATGCCCGCGCCCAGGAAGCTCAGGATGGCTTCGGTCAGCATGGCCGAGGCGAACACGTAGGTGCCCTGCACGGTCAGGGGCGCCACGGTGCTGGGCACCATGTGGCGCCACAGCAGCAGCGGCAGCGGCGTGCCCAGCGCCAGCGCGGCCTCGACATAGGGCTCGCCGCGCACGGTCAGGATCTGGCCCCGCACCAGCCTCACCACCCGCGGAATTTCCGGGATGGTGATGGCGATCAGCACGGTCATCAGGCTGGCGCCGGTGGCCGACACCAGGGCGATCGCCAGCAAGATGCCGGGAATCGCCATGATGGCGTCCATGGTGCGCATGATGAAGCCGTCCAGCGACCGGAACCAGCCCGCTATCACGCCGATGACCAGGCCGATGGCCACGCTGACGACGGCGGCGCCCAGGCCTGCGATGAGCGAGATGCGCGCACCGTAGGCCACCCGCGACCAGACGTCGCGGCCGAAGGCATCCGTGCCGAATAGATAGTCGGCAAAGGGCTGCTTCAAGCGCGCGCCGGGGTTGATCTGGGTGGGGTCCACGGTGCCCAGCAGCGGCGCGAACACGGCGATGGCCACGATGACGGCCAGCACCACCAGGGCCAGCATGACTGGCCAGCTGCGCAGCCCCTGGCGGATCTGGCGCCAGGCGGTGACGTGGGGATTGCCGCCTCCGGGGAGGTCGGCGGCCGCCTCTACGGCGGCGTCGGTTGGCGTGTGCATGGCGTGGCCTCAGTATCGGATACGGGGGTCGAACACCGTGTAGGCGCAATCGACAACCAGATTGATGAACACGTAGACGAACGCGAAGAACAGCGTCAGCCCCTGGATCACGGGGTAGTCGCGCGCCAGCACGGCCTCGACCACCAACCGGCCCAGGCCGGGAATGTTGAAGACCGATTCGGTCACGACCACGCCGCTGATCAACAGCGCGATGCCCAGGCCCACCACCGTGGCGATGGGCACGGCCGCGTTGCGCAGCGCATGCCCCAGCAGCACGCCGGTTTCGGTCAGGCCCTTGGAGCGCGCCGTGCGAATGAAGTCTTCACCCATGACCTCGATGACGCTGGTGCGCGTGATGCGCGCGATCAGGGCGATGTACACGGTGGACAGCGCCAGCGACGGCAGGATCAGCCGGTGCAGGAACGGCCAGAAGCCATTGGCCAGTGGCGAATAGCCCTGCACGTTGAACCAGCCCAGCTTGATGGCGAAGGTCCAGATCAGCAGGTAGCCGGTGACGAACACCGGCACCGAGAAGCCCAGCACCGAAAAGCCCATCACGGCGCGGTCCAGCAGCCGGCCCTGGCGCCAGGCCGCCAGCACGCCCAGCGGAATCGCCACGATCAGGGTGAAGATCAGGGTCAGCACCGCCAGGCTGAGCGACGGCTCGAGCCGTTGGCTGATGAGCTTGGTGACCGGCACGCCGGACATCAGCGAGGTACCCAGGTCGCCCTGCAACAGCCGGCCGCCCCAGATGAAGAATTGTTGGACCACCGGCTTGTCCAGGCCCATCGTCTGGCGTATCTGCTCGACACGTTCAGGCGTGGCGCCGTCGCCGGCCATGATGATGGCCGGATCGCCCGAGCCCGCACGCAATATCGCAAAGACCACCACCGCGACCATCACCAGTACGGGGATGGTCGCGAGGAGCCGGCGTGAAACGAATGCCAGCATGTAATTCCCCCAAAATCAGGGCCTGCCTGAGGGCAGGCCCTGGCTGCTGCCCTTCAAGGGGCTTTTTTCACATTCCAGAACGCGAACACCGGTGCATGCACCAGGCCGGACAACTTGGCCGAGTACACGGTGGGCACGGACATCTGGCCCAGCGGCACGTACAGGCCCTCGTCGATGCCGATGCGCTGCAGCTCGTCGGCGATCTTCTTCTGTTCGGCCGGGTCGGAGGTCAGCGCGAACTTGGTACGCAGTTCCTCGACCTGGGGGAAGTCAGGCCAGCCGAACCAGGCGTTGTCGCCATTGGCCGCGGCCGGGGCCGAGCGCACCGGGTCCATGACGTCGGTGGCATACCAGTTGGTGTTGTGGATGTTCCAGCCGCCTTCGGCCGGCGCTGCCTTCGAGGCGCGGCGGGTCGCCACGCTCTGCCAGTCCATCGCCGCCAGGTTGACGTTGAAGCCGGCCTTGCGCAGGGCCTGGGCCATGACCACCGGCTGGGCCGACAGCGTGCCCACGTCGGTGGCGTGCATCACCAGGATGGGGGTGTTGTCGTAGCCGGCTTCCTTCAGCAGGGCCTTGGCCTTCTCGATGTTCGAGGGCACCACGACGTCCTTGCCGATGTCGGTTTCCAGCGGCGTGCCGCAGCCCCACAGCGATGCGCAGGTTCGCCAGTACTTGGGATTGCCCACCAGCGCCTTCATCACGTCTTCCTGGCCGATGGCGTACATGGCGGCCTGGCGGATCTTCTTGTTGTTGAAGGGCGGGTACTTGAAGTTGAAGCGGTACATCGTGAAGTAGCCGACCGGGCTGAGCGATTCTTCCTTCAGGTCCTTGTTGCCTTCGATCATCGGCAACAGGTCATAGGGGAATTGCTCGACGAAGTCGATCTCGCCGCCCAACAGCGCATTGGCGGTGGTCAGGGCGTCGGGCATGACGTCCCATTCGACCTTGTCCACGTTCACGACCTTGCCGCCGGCCAACCCGCTGGCGGGTTCCTTGCGCGGCACGTAGTCGGTGTACTTGGCGTAGACGGTCTTCACGCCCGGCTTGAATTCGACGATCTTGAAGGGGCCCGAACCGGTCATGTCGGTGATGGGCTGGCCGATGGCGAGGTCGGCGATGCGCTTGGGCATCATGAAGGGCGCCGTGCCGGTGGGCTTGGACAGGGCGCGCAGCGCCAGGTCCGTCGGTTCTTTCATGACGATGCGGAAGCTGTTGTCGTCGATGACTTCGATCTTGTCCGTGAACTTGAGCAGGGTGCGGCCCATGCCGTCGCCCGCGGCCCAGCGCTTGATGGACGCCACGCAGTCTTCGGCCGTGACGGGCTTGCCGTCATGCCATTTCTGGCCCGGGCGCAGCGTCATGGTGTAGGTCTTGCCGTCGGCCGAGACGTCCCATTTTTCCAGCATCTGCGGCTGGATCTTGTTGTTGGCATCGGTGGCCAGCAACGTGTCGTAGATCATGTAGCCGTGCCACGTCGTGATGTACGCGGTGGTGGCGTGCGGGTCGGTCAGCCGCAAAGGCGAGTGCATCACCGATTTGATGACGGTCTCGGCGTAGGCGCCGTGGGCCATCAGCAGGGTGGCGCTGGCCAAAGCGGCCGCGCGGACAAACTTGAGCATGAAAATCCCCTTGATGCGTAGTGAGCGGCATGTTGAGCCGCTACGTCGTTAACGCGCCGCGCCAGGGGCGCGGCGTGCGAGGGTCAGGCTGTAGCGGGTCCGGCGAAGACCGGGCCGCAAGGCGCCATTCTGATGCCCGGACGCAACCGTGTCCATGGTTGTTTAGCCGCATCCATCAGCATCGAGCCCGGTGCGGCGCACACCAGGATCGTGTGCGCGATGGGCGTGAAATCAGCCCGGAAATGCGCCGAACTTTTCACCGCCAGGATCGCCGCGCGGCGCGGGTCCACCCCGGCGAAGCGGAACATTTCCTGGTCGGCCATCTGCACCTTGCTGGACGCCACCACGATGCGCACGCCGCCGATCCGCAGGCAGGCGCTGGGGCCGAGATCCATGTGGAAGCCGCGGTAGAACGCGCCGTGCGTATCGAAGCGCCCATCGGAAGTTTTCTCTACGATGAACTCGGCGTCCAGGGGTTCGTCATCAGGAATACCCGAATGTCCACCCAATGAAATTCGGACTGTCTTACCGACGCCTGCGCGGTGTGCGGCCAAGGCGGCCTCGGGGTCGACGATCAGGCCGATGGCGGCATCGCGAACGTCGTGGCGGATCAGGGCGCGCAACAGCCCCGTGGTGTCGGAACTGCCGCCGGCGCCGGGGTTGTCCTGCGCGTCGGCGATGACGATGGGCGCGTGGGCGTCGCGTGCCAGCCGCAGGGCCGTGGTCACCGCGTCGTCAGGGGTGTAGAGCGTGCCGCCGAAGTCGCGTTCGGCGTTGAGCACGGCGCGCGCCATTTCGTCGGCGGCCGCGTCGGCCTCGGCCTGCGTGGCTCCGTAGGCCCAGACCGCGGGCAGGCAATCCGGAAAATCCGCGGCCGGAAAACCGGTGGCGAACGACAGGCTCCGGGCGCCGCGGGCTTCGATGTCGCCCAGCCGCTGGTACAGGCTGCGCGACGGCTCGATGTCGGTGGACTGCCAGCACAGTGGAATCAGATAGGGCAACTGGCGCAGCGCGACGTGGCTGCGCGGCGTGCCCGCCAGGCGCTGCGCGAGCAGGGCGGCGGCGCGCTGGCCCGTCTCGGCCATGTCGATGTGCGGATAGGTGCGATAGCAGACCAGCGCGTCCGCATGCTGCACCATGGCCCGCGTGACGTTGGCATGCAGGTCCAGGCTGGCAACGACCGGCACGTCGGGGCCCACCAGCGCGCGCACGCGCTTGAGCAGTTCGCCCTCGCCGTCGTCCAGGTGCTCGGTGACCATCGCGCCGTGCAGGTCCAGGTAGACGCCGTCCAGCGGCATGGCCTGCGACAGCCCCTGCAGGATCAGCGCGCTGATGCATTCGAACGCATCTTCGGTGACCAGTCCGGAAGGGCTGGCCGCAGCCCAGGTGGCGGGCAGCAGCGTATGGCTGCCCATGGCCTCGATGAAGCCGGCCACCGGAATGTTGGCGCCGGCCACGGCCTGGAACATGGCCGGGCCGCTGACCAGCCTGGGCCAGCCGCCGCCCTTTTCGGCGAAGTCTTCCCACGTCGCGCGCGAGGGCGCGAACGTATTGGTTTCATGCTGAAAGCCGCCTATCCCGATACGCATCAGGATTCCCCTTGTTGTGTCTTTCGGCAAAGCCCCGGCCGCCGCGGCCGGGGCGGTGTGGACGCGTGTGGCGCGACTACTTGGCCACGGGCATGGTGAATTCCGCGCCCTTGGCGATGCTGTCCGGCCAACGCTGCATCACGCTCTTGTAGCGCGAGTAGAAGCGGATGCCTTCTTCGCCGTAGGCGTGGTGGTCGCCGAACAGCGACCGCTTCCAGCCGCCGAACGAATGCCAGGCCATGGGCACCGGGATCGGCACGTTGATGCCGACCATGCCGACCTTGATCTGGCGGGCGAAAGCGCGCGCCACGCCGCCGTCGGACGTGAAGCAGGCCACGCCGTTGCCGAATTCATGGGCGTTGATCAGTTCGACCGCCGAGGCGAAATCGGGCACGCGCACGATGCACAGCACCGGTCCGAAGATTTCTTCGCGGTAGATGTTCATGGCTGGCTTGACGTTGTCGAACAGCGTGCCGCCCAGGAAGAAGCCCTTTTCGTTGCCCGGCACCTTCAGGTCGCGGCCGTCGACCAGCATGTCGGCGCCGGCGGCGATACCGTCTTCGATGTAGCCGATCACCTTGTTGCGGTGCTGCGCGGTGACCAGCGGGCCCATTTCGGCGTCGCCGTTCATGCCGTCCTTGACCACCAGCGCCTTGACGCGCGGGATCAGGCGCTCGACCACCTTGTCGGCCACGTCGCCCACCGCCACGGCCACCGAGATGGCCATGCAGCGTTCGCCGGCCGAGCCATAGGCCGCACCCATCAGGGCGTCGGTGACCTGGTCCAGGTCGGCGTCGGGCATCACCACCAGGTGGTTCTTGGCGCCGCCCAGCGCCTGCACGCGCTTGCCGCGGCGGGTGCCTTCGGCGTAGATGTATTCGGCGATGGGGGTCGAGCCGACGAAGGACAGGGCCTCGACGTCAGGATGTGCAATCAGCGCGTCCACGGCCTGCTTGTCGCCATGCACCACGTTGAAGACGCCGGGGGGCAGGCCGGCTTCGGTCAGCAGTTCGGCCAGGCGCAGGGACGCCGACGGGTCGCGTTCGGACGGCTTGAGCACGAAGGTGTTGCCGCAGGCGATGGCCACGGGGAACATCCAGCACGGCACCATCATGGGAAAGTTGAACGGCGTGATGCCGGCCACCACGCCCAGCGCCTGGCGCATGCTCCAGTTGTCGATGCCGCCGCCGATCTGGTCCGAATACTGGCCTTTGAGCAGTTGCGGAATGCCGCAGGCGAATTCCACGATCTCGATGCCGCGCATGACTTCGCCCTTGGCATCCGAGAACACCTTGCCGTGCTCGCGGGTGATCAGTTCGGCCAGCTCGTCCTGATGCTTGTCCAGCAGCGCCTTGAAGTTGAACAGCACGCGCGAACGCTTGAGTGCGGGCGTTTCGGACCAGGCGGGAAAGGCGGCCTTGGCCGAGGCCACGGCCAGCGCCACTTCATCGGTGGACGCCAGCGGCACGGACGTGGTCACTTCGCCGGTGGCCGGGTTGAAGCCGTCGGCGTAGCGGTTGCTGCGGCCGTCGTAGTGCTGGCCGTTGATGTAGTGCGGAATCTTCTTCATGGGAAAGGCTCGGAACGGGTTCTTTGAAAATGCCGGAGGGCGGCCCAGGGCCGCCCGCGAGTGTGTCAGTGTGCGGCGGGCAGGCCCGCGCGCAGGTGGGGGACAACGCCCCGTCGGCGTCGCGTGGACGCGGCGGCGGGGCGCGGCGTCATGCGACTTCCTTGAGCGCCTTGCCGATCTGCTCGAAGATCTGGCCGATCTGGGCCTCTTCGATGATCAGCGGGGGCGAGACGGCGATGATGTCGCCGGTGTAGCGCACCATCAGGCCGCTGTCGAAGCATTTCTGGAACACTTCCGCGGCGCGTGCGCCCGGTGCGCCGGCGCGCGGCGCCAGTTCGATGCCGGATACCAGGCCCAGGTTGCGCACGTCGATGACGTGCGGCGCGCCTTTCAGGCTGTGGGCGGCCTGCTCGAACGCGCCGGACAGCTTGCGGGCACGGCTGAACAGGTCTTCGCGGCGGTAGATGTCCAGCGTTGCCAGGATGGCGGCGGCGGCCAGCGGGTGCGCCGAATAGGTATAGCCGTGGAAGAACTCGATGCCGCCGGCCGGTCCGTTGACGATGGCGTCGTGCACTTCGCGGCGCACGGCGACGGCGCCCGCGGGCACGGCGGCGTTGCTGACCCCCTTGGCCATGGCGATCAGGTCGGGCGTGACGCCGAAGAATTCGGATGCGGTGGCGGCGCCCAAACGGCCGTAGGCGGTGATGACTTCGTCAAAAATCAGCAGGATGCCATGCTTGGACGTAATTTCGCGCAGCTTTTCCAGGTAGCCCTTGGGCGGGATCAGCACGCCGGTGGAGCCGGCCATGGGCTCGACGATCACGGCGGCGATGGTGGACGCGTCGTGCAGCGCGATGATGCGTTCCAGCTCGTCGGCCAGATGGGCGCCCCAGGCGGGCTGCCCCTTGGAATAGGCGTTCTGCTCCAGGTTGTGGGTGTGGGGCAGGTGGTCCACGGCGGGCAGCAGCGCGCCGGAGAAAGTCTTGCGGTTGGTCGAGATGCCGCCGACCGAGATGCCGCCAAAGCCCACGCCGTGATAGCCGCGCTCGCGGCCGATCAGGCGGGTGCGTTGGCCGTCGCCGCGGGCGCGGTGGTAGGCCAGCGCGATCTTCAGCGCCGTGTCGACGGACTCGGAACCCGAGTTGGTGAAGAAGACGCGGTCCAGGCCCTGCGGCATGAAGCTGGCCACGGCGGTGGCGGCTTCGAAGGCCAGCGGATGGCCCAGCTGGAAGCCCGGCGCATAGTCCATGATGCCGGCCTGGCGGGAAATCGCGTCGACGATTTCCTGGCGGCCGTGGCCGGCGTTCACGCACCACAGGCCGGCCGTGCCGTCCAGGATCTGGCGACCGTCGGCCGACGTGTAGTACATGCCTTTCGCTGCCGCCAGCATGCGGGGATGCGCCTTGAACTGTTTATTGGCGGTAAAGGGCATCCAGAGATGGGACAGGTCGGGCAACTCGGCGGGGGCGTTCATGGCGGCTCCAGGGGGTGACAGGCCCGGCGTTGCCTGCGTCGCGTGCAGGCAGCCGGCGGATGCGAATGATTCTGGTGCGTCCCGCGCGGATTGAAAATATACAATCCGCGCAAAGCGGGCTAACTGTATAGTTGCAAGCATGACAACTGTACAGTTAACGTTTCTGCCGTGATTGATTTCCAGCCCGTGCGCGCCCGCGGCCAGGCCCCCACGCTGGTGGACCAGCTGGTGGCGGCCATCCTGCAAGCCATCGAGGCCCAACTGCTGCGTCCGGGTATGTCCCTACCCTCGGTGCGCGAGTTCGCGCGCCAGCACGCGGTCAGCACCTTCACCGTGGCCAGCGCCTACAGCCGCCTGGTGTCGCTGGGCTGGCTGGCCGCACGCCCGGGCGCCGGCTACCGGGTGGCCCAGCCGGACGCGCCCGCCCGCCGGGGCGAGCCGCAATCCTGGGAGCCGCCCCGCCTGAACGCGAGCTGGCTGCTGTCGGACATCTTCGCGGACCACTCCATTCCCATCAAGTCGGGCTGCGGCTGGCTGCCGGGCGAGTGGCTGAATGAAGAAGGGCTGCACGTGGCGCTGCGCCACATGGGCCGGGTGCCGGCCATGCGCATCGCCCACTACGGCCATCCCTACGGCTACGCGCCGCTGCGTGAAACCATCGCCGCCACGCTCAGCGCGCAGGGCATGGAGGTCGAGGTATCCCAGGTGCTCTTGACTCAGGGCGTGACCCACGGGCTGGACATGGTGATCCGCACCCTGCTGCGGCCGGGCGACACCGTACTGGTCGAGCAACCCGCCTACGCCAACCTGTTGCAGATGCTGCGCCTGGCCGGGCTGCGGGTGGTGCCGGTGGCGCGCACCCTGGACGGCCTGGATTGCGACGCCCTGGAGCGCGCGGCCACGCAGCACCGGCCGCGGGCGCTGTTCGTCAACACCGCGCTGCAGAATCCGTCCGGGGCCAGCATCAGCATGGCCAACGCCTTTCGCATCCTGCAACTGGCCGAACGCCATGGGCTGTGGGTGGTGGAAGACGACATCTCGCGCGAGCTGGCGCCGGGCGTCACGCCCATGCTGGCGGCGCTGGACGGCGGGCGCCGGGTGGTCTACCTGGGCGGCTATTCGAAGGTCATCAGCCCGTCCGTGCGGGTGGGCTACGTGGTGGCGCATCGCGACCTGACCCGCGACATCGCTCGCACCAAGATGGCGGTGGGCCTGACCTCGCCCGAAATCATGGAGCGCATCGTCCACCAGGTCATCCGCGAAGGCCGTTACCGGGCGCACATCGAGCGCACCCGCGAACGCCTGGCCCAGGCGCACGCCAACGTGGCCGGACAGATGGCGCAGCATGGCTTCGAGGTCTATGCGCGGCCCCAGGCCGGCCTGTTCCTGTGGGCGAAGGTGGCCGGGCAGTGGCGCGAACGCGGCGCCAATGGCCTGGCCGAGTCGGCCCTGAAAGACGGCATCTGGCTGGCGCCGGGGTCGTATTTCGAGGCCGACGAGGCCGATACGCCCTGGGTGCGCTTCAACGTGGCCTATTCCGAAGCGCCGGCGCTATGGCGCTTCATGCGCAACGCCGGCGCCGCCTAGCGGATGCCGACGCCGCCTGGAGGATGCCGGCGGATCCCCGGCCAGGCCGCGCGCAGGCTGGCGCGGGTCAGGCCCGTTCGTACGTGACGAAATCGTAGTCGTAGCCGTTTTCGGCCGGCTGCGCTTCGCGCGCCGTTTCCTTCCATTGGAAGCCCGGCAGCAGCGGGAAGAAGGCGTCGCCCTCGACCTCGGCATGGACTTCCGTGGCCAGGATGCGGCGGGCCAGCGGCAGCGCCTGCGTATAGATCTGCGCGCCGCCAATCACGAAGGCGTCGGCGCTGTCGCCGCAGGCGGCGATGGCCGCTTCCAGTGACGGCACGAGCGTGGCGCCGGCGGCGCTGAAATCCGGATTGCGGCTGACGACGATGTTGGTGCGCCCGGGCAGGGGGCGGCCCAGCGATTCCCAGGTCTTGCGCCCCATGATGATGGGGTGCCCCAGCGTGCTGCGCTTGAAATGTGCCAGGTCGCCCGGCAATTTCCAGGGCAGGGCGTTGTCGCGCCCGATGGCGCGGTTGGTGGAATAGGCGACGATCAGGGTAAGGCTGGCGGACATGCGGTCGGGAAGCTCGGGGAGGTCGGCCGGCAGGGCCGGCGGGAAGGCCCCAAGCGTAGCAAATTCAGCCCGACGCGTGTTCCAGGAACTCGCTGGCCGGCATCGGCTTGCCCAGCAGGAAGCCCTGCAGCGAGTCGCAGCCCAGCCCGGTCAGGAATTTCTGCTGCGCGGTGGTTTCCACGCCCTCGGCCACGATGCGCAGGTTCAGTTGCTGGGCCAGCGCGACGATGGCCGAGACGATGGCGGCGTCCTCGTTGTCGTTTTCCAATTGGTTGACGAAGCCGCGGTCGATCTTCAATTCCGTGGCCGGCAGCCGCTTCAGGTAGAGCAGGCTGGAATAGCCGGTGCCGAAGTCGTCGATGGAAATGGTCACGCCCAGCCCCGACAGGCGCTTGAGCACCGTCAGGCTGGCCTCGGCGTCGCGCATGGCGGTGGATTCGGTCACTTCCAGCGTCAGGCACGACGGCGGCACGTCATGGCGCGCCAGCGCGGCGCGCACGGTTTCGACCAGGCTGGCATGGGCGAACTGCAGCGCCGAGATGTTCACGGCAATGGTCCAGTGCCCCTGTCCGGCGTTGATCCACTCGCGCATCTGGCGGCAGGCCTCGTTGATGACCCATTCGCCGATCGACAGGATCAGCCCGGTCTTCTCGGCCGTGGGAATGAACTGGTCCGGGCCCACCAGGCCGCGGGTCGGGTGGTTCCAGCGCAGCAGCGCCTCGGCCCCCATGATGGGGCCGGCGGGCGCTTCGTATTTGGGTTGATAGTGCAGCACGAACTGGTCGCGCTCCTGCGCCAGGCGCAGGTCGTGCAGCAGCTCGATCTGCTCGTGCGCGTCGGCGTTCATCGACGGCTCGAAGAAGCTGTAGCCGGTGCCGCCCAGGCGCTTGGCGTGGTACATCGCGGCGTCCGCGTTGGTCAGCAGCGCGTGCGTGTCTTCACCGTCATTCGGGTAGATGGCGATGCCCACGCTGGAGGTCACCAGCACTTCGTGGCCATACACCATGACCGGCCGCGCAATGGCCTCGATCAGGCGGTCCGCCACGTTGGCGGCGTCGGTGGGTTCCACCACCTCGCTCAGCACGATGAACTCGTCGCCGCCCAGCCGCGCGACCGTGTCCTGCGTGCGCAGGGTCTGGCGGATACGCTGGGCCAGGTCGATCAGCAGGGCGTCGCCGGTATGGTGGCCGTAGGCGTCATTGACCGCCTTGAAGCCGTCCAGGTCGAAGAACAGCACGGCGAAATAGCCCTTGCGGCGGCTGGCGCTTTCAATCGCCTGCTCCAGCCGGTCTTCCAGCAGGATGCGGTTGGGCAGCTTGGTCAGCGTGTCGTGCAGTGCCAGTTGCACCAGTTCTTCGTTGGCTTCGGCCAGCGACGAGGCCAAGGCGGAGGTGCGGGCTTCCAGGCGGTTGTCCAGCACCGCCACCACCAGGGCGATGGCCAGCACGCTCAGGGTCACCGCAGTCACGGCAATGGCCAGCCAGCCCGCCGAAATGCCGCCGTTGGCCGCCATGCAGATGCTGCCTTCCGGAAAGCCGGCCGCTTCCATGCCGGTGTAGTGCATGCCGACGATGGCCAGGCCCATGACCACGGCCGCCAGCGGCCGCGACAGCGCCACCCGGGGGCCGTCCTGGCGCAGGCGGTAGGTGATCCAGAGCGCGGCGCCCGAGGCCGCCACGGCGATGCCGATGGACAGGGCGAACCACGCCGGGTTGTAGGAGATGCCGGGCATCATCCGCATCGCGGCCATGCCGATGTAGTGCATCGCCGCAATGCCTGCGCCCATCAGCAGGGCGCCCGCAATCAACCGCGACCAGGGCAGCTCGTCCTTGCAGACGATCCACAGCGCGAAGGCCGAGCAGCCGATGGCGATGACCAGCGACAGCAGGGTCAGCGGCAGGTCGTACCCCATGGGAATCGGCAGGCTGAACGCCAGCATGCCGACGAAATGCATGGCCCAGATGCCGATGCCCATGGCCGTTGCGCCGCCGGCCAACCAGTAACGCGCCGCCGGCAGCCCGTTCGCGGCCCGCACGCGGTTGGCCATGCCCAGCGCCGTATACGACGCCAGGATGGCGACCCCTAGGGATACGAGGACGAGCGAAGGGTTATATGTTCCAACGAGCATTTTTGGGGTCCTGTCCTGGGCGCATACAGCCGCCGCGCCGGCCTCAATTCAAATCAATTAGTAGTCAACAGTTGCAACTGGGCCGCAAGCGGGTCCTGCTGTCGACGCTGGCGATTCACGTACTCTCTTGTCTGGATAGGGGGTGCGGCGCTGCGGTGCAGGCGGCCGGGAAGGCCGGGCGGGGTGCCCGGTTTCGCGGCGAGCGGCAGGCACGGCGCGGCATGGGCCGTTCAGAAGCAACGGCGCGCGGGGCTTGCTGGACGCGCGTCCGAGGCTAAGGGATGGGTTATACCGAAAACGCGCTTCCAGAAGCTCACCAATCTTCACTTGCGCATCCCGGCGTCGCGGACGGCCGCCAGCCGGCCGAACCGCCACGTCTTAAACGGCCATCGGCGCGGTGAGAGGCGCGTGGTGGGTGTAGCCCGCCAGCGAGAAATCGCCCGGTTCGACCTTCTCGAGCCACTCGGGCTCGTAGCGGCCGGTCTGGGCAAAATCGGGAATACGGTCGGACAGGACGAGCTGGGGCGCTTCATACGGCGTGCGCGTCAGCTGTTCGCGCAGCATCGGCAGATGGTTCTCGTAGATGTGGGCGTCGCCAATGAAGTACGTGAACCAGCGCGGCTTGTAACCCGTCAGCCGGCCCACCAGGTGCAGCAGGGCCGCGCCTTCGGTCAGGTTGAACGGCGTGCCCAGCCCGACATCGTTCGAGCGGATGTACAGGCACAGGGAGATTTCGCGGGTGGTCGCGTTGGGCAGGAACTGGTAGAGCAGATGGCAGGGCGGCAGCGCCATTTCTTCGATCTGGGCCCAGTTCCAGCCGTGGAACAGGATGCGGCGGTCGCCCGGGCGCTCGTGGATGGCATCCAGGCACTGGCGCAACTGGTCGACGGCTTTATAGAGCAGCACCTTGGGGGCGCCGTCTTCCTGCAGGTCGGCGACCCTGGTGTACCCACGGGCCAGCGCGTCGGCGATCTGTTCCTGGCGGCCGGCATCGAGCACCTTGTAGGCCGGCCACTGGCGCCATTGCACGCCATACACCGGGCCCAGGTCGTCGGGGCCTTCGCGATAGGGGTTGGCCAGCCACTGGCTGTTTTCGTTGGCGTTCTGGTCCCAGACCTTGCACCCGAGCTCGCGGAATTCGGCGGCGCTGCGCGAGGCGCGCAGGAAGCCGACCATCTCGCCGATGGCCGACTTGAAGGCCAGCTTCTTGGTGGTCACGGCCGGAAAGCCCTGTTGCAGGTCGAAGCGCAGCGAGGCGCCCGGCATGCTCAGGGTGCGTATGCCCGTCCGATTTTCCTGCCACGCGCCGGTGTCCAGGATGGATTGAACGAGGTCCAGGTATTGTTTCATGGGTACAGAATCAGAAAAGGCTGAAAGGGCGCGGTCGCGTCAGGCCGTGGCGGGGGCTTCCTGGGTGTCGACGATGTCCACCGAGAAAGTCAGCTCGGCGGTTTTTTCCAGCATGGCCGACGCCGAGCAGTATTTTTCGTGCGACAGCTGCACCGCGCGTTCGACGGCGGCCCGGGGCAAGTTGCGGCCGGTGACGGTGAAGGCGAAATGGATGCGCGTGAACACCTTGGGGTCGACATCGGCGCGGTCGGCCTGCAGCTTGACGCTGCAGCCGGTCACGGCATGGCGGCCGCGCTTGAGGATCAGCACCACGTCATAGGCGGTGCAGCCGCCGGTGCCGGCCAGCAGCATTTCCATCGGGCGGGGGGCGAGGTTGTGGCCGCCGCCGTCCACCGCGCCATCCATGACGGCAACGTGGCCGCTGCCAGTGCTGGCGGTGAAGAGCATGCCGTTGGGGCCGCCCCAGTCGATCGTGCATTCCATGTGTCGGAGTCCTTGTGCGGGTGCTTGAGCGCAGTCAATGGCTGATGATACCCGTTGCGTACAATTCCAGGCACGAGAGCCCCGCCCCGTATCAGGGGTGTGTGCGCCCCAATTCCAGGAGTTGTCCATGTCCACCGCCCTGTTCCCATCCGGCCCCGCCTCTTTCCTGCGTCGCGTCAGTCCGCTGGACGCCGTGCTGGCCGAAGCCGACCGCGCGCTGCGCGTGCTGTCCGGCAGCGCCAGCGCCGGCCGGCCCAATCCGGCCACGGCAGACGAGGCACCGGACACCCTGTCGGCGCAGGAAAAGCGCCACGCGGCCGGGCTGATGCGGGTCAATCATGTGGGCGAGGTCTGCGCCCAGGCCTTGTACCGCGGCCAGGCCGCGGCATGCCGCGAACCCGGCCCGCGCGCCTTGTTGCTGGACGCGGCCAGCGAAGAGGTCGATCACCTGGTCTGGTGCAACCAGCGCCTGGCGGAACTGGGCAGCCGGCCCAGCCTGCTGAATCCGGTCTGGTACGCCGGTTCGTTCGCGCTGGGCGTGCTGGCCAGCTACGCCGGCGTGCCGCGCAACCTGGGTTTCATGGCGGAAACCGAAAAGCAGGTCGAGGCGCACCTGGACGGCCATCTGCGTACGTTGCCGGCGCAGGACGCCCGGTCGCGCCAGATCGTGCAGAAGATGAAGGAAGACGAAGCCCAGCATCGCGCCAGCGCCGAAGCGGCCGGCGGCGTGCCGCTGCCCGGGCCGGTCAAGACGGCGATGCGGGCCATGTCCAAGGTCATGACCACGACGGCCTACTGGATCTGAATGTGCCGCCCGAGGGGCGCGTTGCCGAAATGTTGCAATGCGCAAAAATTGCCGCATATTGGTGCCGGATGCACCTTTCTGGTGCAAATCATAGGGCGGGATTACCCGGCAAGGTCTAGGGTAAGTCCGCAAGGGGTTAACCCGTTCGGCAAAAACCCGTCGTTTCGCAAAGTCATTGCTGGGCGCGGCTTTGCGGGCAGGCGTCCGCGAAGTTGCGGCAAAAATGCAACGTGGAATGTCCGGTTGCCGCACGCTTAAAAAAATTCTTGCATCGCACAAAAAAACCCGATACTATGCATCTCATCGGATGTTGAAACGCAGTCGGCGCGGTACCCAAGCAAAACCCGTACCCCGACAGCGTAGCGAGCGAAACCTCAAGGCCGCTCCCGACATGCCAAGGTTGTCTCCTCCACCCTCCTCCTTTGGTGGATTTAGCCCGAGATCTTACGATCTCGGGCTTTTTTTTATCTTGAAATAATGCGTCCCTATTTTTTGAGGGCGCAGGGCGCAGGGTGAAGCGGTGGTCCGGCGATGGCCGGCCCGGGGCGAAATCGCCCGCAATGATCCTGGCGTTTTCCCTTGGATATTTCGCGTGCGCCGCAGCGGAAAGCTCTACAATTAATCCATGAAATCCGTATTTCCGCGCGTCTCTCGCCGCGCCGCATTCACCCTCGTTTATCGGGGCGGCAGCCATGCGCGTAGTTCCGGATGCCGGGTGTTACGTTCTGTCCCGGTGCATTGCACTTCCTTATTCCTCCCATATATGGGCGTTACACCTGCGGCCGATAATGGCCGGCCTGTCTCGATAGACCAACCAAAGGTGACCTTGTGACCTGGCTGTACATTTGCGTGGTCGCGTTCATGGTGGGCGGACTCATCGTGGCGTCGGAGCGCTGGCATGGCGCCTTCACCGGCGACAGCGACCTCAACAAACCGCAAGCGAACCATTCGCGCGCCACGCCTCGCGTCGGCGGCCTGGCCGTGCTGGCCGGCACGCTCCTGGGCCTGCTGGTGCTCGGGCCCGACAACATGACCCTGACCTGGCTGTGGCCGGCGCTGTTCGTGTCGGCGCTGCCCGTGTTCGTGGCGGGCCTGCTCGAAGACATCACCAAAGACATCGGCGCCAGCAAGCGCCTGCTGGCGGCCTTCCTGTCCGCCGCGATCGCCTGGTGGTTGCTGGGTGGCGTCAGCCGTGTCGGCATGGCGCCCGTGGACTACGTCCTGTCGTATTGGCCCGTTTCCCTGCTGTTCACCATGTTCGCCGTGGGCGGCTGTACCCACGCCCTGAACATCGTTGACGGCATGAACGGCCTGGCCGGCATGGTTGCCACGCTGATGGCCGTGTCCATCAGCCTGGTCGCGCTGCAGGTCGGCGATGTGCCGATCTTCCTGATCTCGGCGGCGCTGGCCTCGGCCACGCTGGGTTTCCTGGTCTGGAATTTTCCGTTCGGCCGCGTCTTCCTGGGCGATGGGGGGGCGTATTTCCTGGGTTTCATGCTGGCCGAACTGGCCGTGCTGCTGGTGGTGCGCAACCCTTCGGTATCGCCGTTCTACGCGCTGGCCGTGCTGTTCTACCCCGTTTTCGAAACCGGGTTCTCCATCTGGCGCCGCCGCTTCAAGCGGGGCGTGCCGGTGGACCAGCCCGATGCCCTGCACCTGCATCAACTGGTGTTCCGCCGCCTGGTCCGCGTGACCTTCAGCCGCGGTCGTCGCCATGCGGTGCCGGCGCTGTGCAACGCCTTGGCGTCGCCCTACATGTGGGTGCTGGCCCTGATCGGGCTGGTGCCCGCCACCATCTGGTGGGACAACGCCTGGGCGCTTGGCGCCAGCCTGGTGGTGTTCGCCAGCGTCTATATCTGGCTGTACGCGCGGCTGGTGTCCTGGCGCCGTCCGGGGTGGCTGTTGCTGCCTTCCGTCTTGCGGGCCGATTAAGTCTTGGGTGCCCCGGCGATATCCGCCGGGGGCCCGGTTATCCATTACCCCGACCATATTTAAAATGCCGTAATCGTTTTACGGTGAAGGGAGAGTTATGTTGCGTATTCAGGATGTGAAACTCGCGGTTGTCGGCCTGGGTTATGTCGGCCTGCCGCTGGCGGTCGAATTCGGCAAGAAGCGCTCGGTCATCGGCTTTGACATCAACACCCGCCGGATCGACGCCCTGAAGGCTGGCCACGACCACACGCTGGAAGTCAGCGATGCCGAGCTGGCCGAAGCCAGCCAGCTGAGCTACACCGCCGACCGCGCCGAGCTGGGCCAGGCCAACGTGTTCATCGTCACCGTGCCCACTCCGATCGACGAATACAAGCAACCGGACCTGACCCCGCTGGTGAAAGCCAGCGAGACCATCGGCGCCGTGCTCAAGCGTGGCGACATCGTCATCTACGAATCGACCGTCTACCCCGGCGCTACCGAAGAAGACTGCGTGCCGGTGCTGGAGCGCGTGTCGGGCCTGAAGTTCAATGTCGACTTCTACGCCGGCTACAGCCCCGAGCGCATCAACCCGGGCGACAAGGAACACCGCGTCAGCACCATCAAGAAGGTCACCTCGGGCTCGACTCCGGAAGTCGCCGAACTGGTGGACCAGCTGTACAAGCAGATCATCACGGCCGGCACGCACAAGGCGTCCAGCATCCGTGTGGCCGAAGCCGCCAAGGTGATCGAGAACACTCAGCGCGACGTCAACATCGCGCTGATCAACGAACTGGCCCTGATCTTCAACAAGATGGGCATCGACACCGAAGCCGTGCTGCAGGCCGCCGGCACCAAGTGGAACTTCCTGCCGTTCCGTCCGGGCCTGGTGGGCGGCCACTGCATCGGCGTGGATCCGTACTACCTGACGCACAAGGCGCAGTCCATTGGCTACCACCCCGAGATCATCCTGGCGGGCCGCCGCCTGAACGACTCGATGGGCGGCTACGTGGTGTCGCAGCTGGTCAAAGCCATGACCAAGCGCCGCATCCACGTGCAGGGCGCGCGCGTGCTGGTGATGGGCCTGACCTTCAAGGAAAACTGCCCCGACCTGCGCAACACGCGCATCGTGGACATCGTCAAGGAACTGGGCGACTACAACGTCGACGTGGACGTGTACGACCCGTGGGTCGAGGCCGAAGAAGCGGTGCACGAATACGGCATCACGCCGGTCGCCAAGCCCGAAGAGGGCAAGTACGACGCCGTGATCCTGGCAGTCGCGCACAATCAGTTCAAGGCCCTGGGCGCCGAAGGCATCCGCAAGCTGGGCAAGGCCGAGCACATCCTGTACGACCTGAAGTACGTGCTGTCGCCCGCCGAATCCGATCTGCGTCTGTAAGGGGATACGGCCATGACGACCCGCTACGAAACCGTTACCCGTGAACTTTCCGCCACGCCGCGCAAATGGCTGGTGACCGGCTGCGCCGGCTTCATCGGCTCGAACCTGCTGGAAACGCTGCTCAAGCTGGGCCAGACCGTGGTCGGCCTGGACAACTTCGCCACCGGCCACCAGCGCAACCTGGATGAGGTGCGCGACACCGTCACGCCCGAGCAATGGCGCCGCTTCAGCTTCATCGAAGGCGACATTCGCGACCTGGAAGCCTGCCGCCGCGCCACCGCGGGCGTGGACTTCGTGCTGCACCAGGCTGCCCTGGGTTCGGTGCCGCGTTCGCTGAAAGACCCGATCACCACCAACGAGGTGAACATCGGCGGCTTCCTGAACATGCTGGTCGCCGCGCGCGACGCCGAAGTGAAATCCTTCGTCTATGCCGCGTCCAGCTCCACCTACGGCGACCACCCGGCCTTGCCCAAGGTCGAAGAGAACATCGGCAATCCGCTGTCGCCCTACGCCGTCACCAAGTACGTCAACGAACTGTACGCCAGCGTGTTTGCGCGCTCGTATGGCTTCGAGACGGTGGGACTGCGCTACTTCAATGTGTTCGGCAAGCGCCAGGACCCGGACGGCGCCTACGCTGCCGTGATCCCGAAATGGACCGCCGCCATGATCAAGGGCGACGACGTCACCATCAACGGCGATGGCGAGACCAGCCGCGACTTCTGCTTCGTGGACAACGCGGTGCAGGCCAACATCCTGGCCGCCATGGCGCCGCCCGAGGCCCGCAACCAGGTCTACAACGTGGCCGTCAGCGGCCGCAGCACCCTGAACGACCTGTTCGGATTCCTGGTGCAGGCGCTGGGCAAGCAGGACGTCGCCTACGGCAAGAAGCCGGTCTACGGCGACTTCCGCGCCGGCGACGTGCGCCATTCGCAGGCTGACGTCAGCAAGGGCAGCCGTCTGCTGGGTTACCAGCCCACGCACACCGTGCTGCAGGGCCTGGAAGTGGCAATGCCCTGGTACACGCAATTCCTGCGTTGATTTGAAAGCACTCATCCGAAAACTCGGCACCATCCACCCGGACCACCAGCGCATCTTCAAAGGCGCGTTCCGGGTGGCGGTGTTCCTGCTGTTGGGCAAGGCCGCCGGCGCCATCAAGGAAATGGCGGTGGCGTACCGCTACGGCGTCAGCGACGCCGTCGACGCCTATCAATTCACGATGACCATGGCCACCTGGCTGCCGGTCACGATCGTGGGCGTGCTGTCGGTGGTGCTGATCCCGGTGCTGGTGCGTCTGCGCCGCGCCGACGACGCCGAGCGGGACCAATTCATCCGGGAGCTGCAGGGCTGGGTGGCGGCGGCCGGCATTGCGCTGGCGCTGTTGACCTGGTTCGCCTGGCCGCATGTGCTGAGCAGTTTGGGGCAGGGCCTGTCCGCGCGGGTGGGCGGCATGACCGGCGATCTGCTGGTGGCGTTCGCGCCCGTGTCGGCCCTGTTGCTGGTGGCCGGCATCAGCGCCGCGCGGTTGCGGTCGCATGAACGCCACGTCAATACCTTGCTCGACAGCGTGCCTGCCGTGGCCACGCTGGCGTGGGTGATGCTGGCGGCCAGCGCCGACGGCGTCGGGCCGCTGCTGTGGGGCACGCTGGTGGGCTATGCGATCCAGACGGTGTGGCTGGCCTGGCTGGCCGCGCGGGCCGACGGCGGTTTCTGGGGTTCGCCCCGGCTGACGTTGCGCTCGCCGCACTGGCCCGAACTGATGAGCGCCGCGGGCGTGATGCTGATCGGCCAGGTGGCCATGAGCTTCGTGGGGCCGCTGGACCAATACGCCGCGGCCAACCTGGGCGCCAATGCCAACGCGACCTTGGGCTACGCCAGCCGCCTGCTGTCGCTGGTGCTGGGCATCGGCGCGGTATCGGTGGGGCGTGCGGCCTTGCCGGTGCTGGCCGACGTGCAGGCGCGGGGCGATACGGCGCGTGCGCGCGCCATGGCACTGAAATGGTCGATGCTGATGGTGCTGGCCGGCGCGGCCGCCGTGGCCGTGGGTTGGCTGCTGGCGCCGTGGGGCGTATCGGTGCTGTTCCAGCGCGGTGCGTTCACTGCCGAGAATACCGAGGCCGTGGCGCACGTGCTGCGCTGGGGCCTTTTGCAGCTGCCGTTCTATTTTGGCGTGCTGATCCTGGTGCAGTTGCTGGCCAGCCAGAACCGCTATCGCATCATGTCCGCCATCGCGGTGGGCAATTTTGCGCTGAAGGCAGGACTGAACATGGTGCTGGCGCCCAGGATGGGCGCGGCCGGCATCATGCTGGCGACCAGCCTGATGTATTTGCTGTCCTATGCCTGCTACCTGGTGGTGGCCCTGCGCCGCGTTGAACCCCAAGAGGCCGACTGAATGCCCGTAGCCGACTTCGCCCGCACGCAACGCGTGCTGCTGTTCATCCATTCACTGCATGGCGGCGGCGCCGAACGCGTGGCCGCCGACCTGAGCGCGCACTGGGCCGGCATGGGCCGCGAGGTGATGGTGGTGACGCAGGCCAGCGCCGACGGCGACGTCTACACCCTGCATCCCAAGGTGCGGCGCGAAGTGCTGCATACGGCGGGCGAGGGCGGGGGCCTGCGCGGCATCTTGAGCAATGTGCAGCGGGTGCGCGCGCTGCGCCGAGTGATCAAGGCGTTTCGCCCCGATATCGTGCTGGGCATGATGACGACGGCGTCGGTCCTGTCCGTGCTGGCTTCGACCGGGCTGTCCACGCGGGTCATCGCCACCGAACACACCCATCCCCCCTCGCAAGCGATGTCCGGTTTCTGGCAGCGACTGCGCCGATTCACGTATCCCCGGGCCGCGCGTGTCGTGGCCCTGACACGCGGCACTGCCGACTGGCTGGCGCAGCATGTGCCGGGGTCGCGGCTGGCCGTCATCCCCAATCCGGTGCATTGGCCCCTGCCCAAGGGCATGCCGATGCTGACGCCGCAAACGGGTGACGGCCGCAAGCGTTTGTTGGCCGTGGGCCGGCTGCACGCAGACAAGGGATTCGACCTGCTGGTGCAGGCCTATGCCCGGCTGGCGCCGTCGCATCCGGACTGGGATCTGGTTATCCTGGGCGAAGGCGACGAACGCCGCGCGCTGGAGGCGCAGGTGCAAGGCGCCGGCCTGCAAGACCGCGTCAGCTTGCCCGGCCGGGCGGGCAACGTGGGCGACTGGTATCAAAGCGCCGATCTGTATGTGCTGACCTCGCGTTTCGAAGGGCTGTCCAATACGCTGCTGGAATCCATGGCCAGCGGTCTGGCCGCGGTGGCATTCGATTGCGATACCGGCCCGCGCGAGATCGTGCGTGACGGCGTCGATGGCGTGCTGGTGCGGCCCAACGGCGATGTGGATGCGCTGTGCCGCGCACTCGATGCGGTGATGTCCGACGAAACCGGCCGCCAGCGCATGGCCCAGGCGGCCACGGCGGTGCGCGAGCGGTTTTCGGCCGAGCGGGTGCTGGGCCTTTGGGAAGAACTTTTTGACGGCGTGCGCGCACCGGGCCGATAGGCCGCGCGTCACGCCGTTGCTGCGGTGACCACGAGAACCTAGATCATGTGTGGAATTGTCGGAATTTGGGGCCCCCTGGGCGATAAGGCGCAAGTGCTGGCGGAAAGCTGCCGCCGCATCCGTCACCGCGGACCGGACAGCAACGGCTTCTGGGAAGACACCGGCGCCGAGCTGGCGCTGGCGCACGTGCGCCTGGCGATCCAGGACCTGACCGAGGCCGGTCACCAGCCGATGGTGTCCGCCTGCGGCCGCTACGTCATGGTGTTCAACGGCGAGATCTACAACCATATGGATATGCGCCAGCAGCTGGAACAGTCCGGCCTGGCGCCGGACTGGCGAGGCCATTCGGATACCGAGACGCTGCTGGCGGGCTTCACCGCGCTGGGCATCGAGGCCACCTTGCAGGCCTCGGTAGGCATGTTCGCCATCGCGCTGTGGGACCGCGCCTCGCGCAAGCTGATGCTGGCGCGCGACCGCATGGGCGAAAAGCCGCTGTACTACGGGTATTCCGGCGCGGAACTGGTGTTCGCCTCGGAGCTCAAGGGGCTGATGCCGATCCCGGGATTCGGCCGCAACCTGAACCGCAATGCGTTGGCCTCGTTCATGCGGCACAACTACATTCCGGCGCCGCAATCCATCTACGAAGGCATTGCCAAGCTGCCCCCGGGCACCTGGATCGAATTCACTGCTGACGACACCCGCAGCCGCCGCATGCCGCAGCCGCACGTGTACTGGTCGGCGCGCGAAGCCGCGGACGCCGCGGCGCAATCGCGCCTGTCGTTCGGTTCCGATGCCGAAGCCACCGACGCGCTGGAAAGTGTGCTGTCCAAGGCCGTGGGTGGCCAGATGCTGTCCGACGTCAGCCTGGGCGCGTTCCTGTCGGGTGGCATCGACTCATCGACCATCGTGTCGCTGATGCAGGCGCAGAGCTCGCAGCCGGTGCGCACCTTTGCCATCGGCTTCCATGAAAAGGGCTACGACGAGGCGCAGCACGCCAAGGCGGTGGCCATGCACCTGGGCACCGACCACACCGAACTGTACGTCACCGCCGACGACGCGCTGGCCGTGGTGCCGGGTCTGGCCGACATGTACGACGAACCCTTCGCCGATTCGTCGCAGATTCCCACCTCGCTGGTGACGCGCATGGCGCGCCAGCATGTCACCGTGGCCCTGTCGGGCGACGGGGGCGATGAACTGTTCGGCGGCTATTCGCGCTATTTCCGCGTCAACAACTGGTGGCAGAAATTCGAGCGGGTTCCGTCCCTGCTGCGGACGCCTGCCGGCGCGCTGCTCAGCGCGTCCACCCATCTGCCAGGCCGTGGCGCCTGGCGCGGCAAGGTCGGCAAGCTGGGCGAGCTGTTGCGCGCCGATACGCGCGGCGATTTCTATCGTTTGTTCGTGTCGTACTGGTCCGACCCGGCCCGCGTGGTCAAGGGCGGCGTCGAGCCGGTCTCCGAGTTCGCGCAGGAGATGCGCGGCTCGATCTTCGAATCCATGATGAAGCTCGACACGGTGACCTACCTGCCGGACGACATCCTGGTCAAGGTGGACCGCGCCGCCATGGCGGTCAGCCTCGAGACGCGCGTGCCGCTGATCGACCACCGTGTCTATGAATTCGCCTGGAGCCTGCCGCACCAGTACAAGGTGCGCGGCGCCACCGGCAAGTGGCTGCTGCGCCAGGTGTTGTACCGCCACGTGCCGCAGGCGCTGGTGGACCGGCCCAAGCGCGGTTTCGCGGTGCCGCTGGCCGCCTGGTTGCGTGGTCCGCTGCGCGACTGGGCCGAGGCCTTGCTGGACCCGGCGCGCCTGCGCCAGGAAGGCTGGTTCGAGCCGGAGCCCATTCTGCGCAAGTGGCGCGAGCATGTGTCCGGCCATCGCAATTGGGATAGCCATCTTTGGGGCGTGCTGATGATGCAGGCCTGGTTGGACCGCTACCGCGCAGGCGGTGAGCAAGGAGGAACGTTTGGGAGTCGCTGACGAATGAAGATATTGATGCTGGTCAGTTCCATGCACGCCGGGGGCGCCGAGCGCGTGGCCGCCACGCTGGTCAACGCCTGGTCCGAACGCGGAGACGATGTCACCCTGACGCCGACCTACTCGTCCAAGGGAACCTGCTTCTATCCCCTGTCGGAAAAGGTCAAGCTGGAATGGCTGGCAGACCTGGCGGGTACCCGGGTGTCGGGGCCGCTGGCCGCGCTGCGGCGCCTGTTGGCGCTGCGCCGGCACATCCGCGATACCGCGCCGGATGTGGTGGTGTCGTTCCTGACCAACGTCAATGTCGCCGCCATCCTGGCGACGCGCGGATTGCGCGCGCCGCTCATCGTCTGCGAGCGCACCAACCCGGTGGCCGAGACCACCACCGGCACGGTGTGGCGTCGGCTGCGCCGCCTGCTGTATCCGCGTGCCGACATGGTCACGGTGCAGGCGGCCGACACGGCCGGCCCGTTTTCGCGCCAGGTGCCGGGCATCAAACGCCTGGCCGTGATTCCCAACCCGCTGCCCGCGCCGCTGCTGGATGCGCCGCTGGTGACGCAGAGCGATGACGGTTCGCCGCGCACGCTATTGGCGATGGGTCGGCTGGTGACCGACAAGCAGTTCGACCTCCTGATCGATGTGTTCGCGCAGCTGGCGCCCGATTTTCCGGACTGGAACCTGCGCATCTGGGGCGAAGGCCCCGAGCGCGGCGCGCTCGAACAACAGGTGGCACGGCTGGGCCTGCAATCGCGGGTCGCGCTGCCCGGCCGAACCGAAACGCCATGGGACGAATTGGCACGTGGCCAGGCCTTCGTGCTGAGTTCGCTGGTGGAAGGGTTTCCGAATGTGCTGCTGGAGTCCATGGCGCTGGGCCTGCCCTGCGCCGCATTCGATTGCCCGAGCGGCCCGCGCGAAATGACGCGCGACGGCCAGGACGCGCTGCTGGTGCCCGCTGGCGACCGCGACGCGCTGCGCGAGGCGCTGCGGCGCCTGCTGGGCGACATCGCGCTGCGCCAGCAGATGGGGGCGCGCGCCGCGGCCGCCGTGCGCCAGCGCTATGCGCTGGCCAGCGTGCTGTCGGAATGGGATGAACTGTTCGAAGCCGTCAGGGAAGGGCGATGAGCCAGGCCGCATTGCGTGTCGTGCACGTCATTACCGGCCTGGGGCAGGGCGGCGCCGAATCCGTGCTGTGGCGCCTGGCCACCTATCCGGACCCGGCCGTCGAACACGTGGTGGTGTCGCTCACCGACGAAGGCATCTACGGTGCGCGCTTGCGCGCCGCGGGGGTTGCCGTCCACGCGCTTGGCATGGCTCGCGGCCGCGTCAGCCTGGGCGGTTTCATGGCGCTGCGCCGTGTGATCGCGCAGGCCAAGCCGCACGCCGTGCAGACCTGGATGTACCACGCCGACCTGATCGGCGGCATGGCGGCCCGTCTGGCTGGCGTGCGCGCGATCGCCTGGGGCATTCGCAATTCGGGCGCCCATCTTGAGCGCAGCAGCCGCTCGGCGCGCATGGTGCTGCGTGCGTGCGCGGCCTTGTCCGGCGTTTTGCCCAGGGCGATTGTCTGCGCCGCGCAGAATGCCGCCGAACGCCATGCCGCCAAGGGCTACCGGCGCGACCGCATGGTGGTGATCTCCAACGGCTACGACCTGTCGCGCTACGCGCCGGACCTGGCCGCGCGCGAACGCGTGCGGGCCCAATGGGGCCTGGCCGGCGACGTGCCGGTGATTGGCTGCGTGGCCCGCTGGGACCCGCTCAAAGACCATGCCAACCTGCTGCGCGCGGTGGCCGCGCTGGTGCGTGACGGCCGCGATGCCGGCCTGCGCTGCGTGCTGGTAGGGCGCGGCATGACTGTGGACAACCCGGACTTGATGGCGCTGGTCGACAAACTGAACCTGCGCGACCGGCTGGTGCTGGCCGGCCCCAGTGACGACGTGCCTGCGGTGATGAACGGGCTGGACCTGCATGTGTTGTCCAGCTGCGCCGAAGGCTTTCCCAACGTGGTGGCCGAGGCGATGGCCTGCGGTGTCTATTGCGTGGCGACGGACGTGGGCGATGCTGCCTACATCATCGGCGAGACTGGCGTGGTGGTGCCGCCCGAGCAGCCCGAGGCGCTGGCGCGCGGCATCGAAACAGGCCTGCGTGAAGTGGCGTCACGTGGCCAGGGACGCGCAGGCGAGGCAGGGCGCGCCCGGGTGCTGGAAAACTTCGACCTGGCGCGGATGGTGCAAAGTTACATCGCGGTCTGGCGCCGCATTTCCGGAGAAACGGCATGAGCGCCGCCCGCCGTCTGCTGTTCGTCGTCAACAACCCCGCGTTCTTCATGTCGCACCGCGTGCCGCTGGCGCTGGCCGCCCAGCGCGCGGGCTACGACGTGCACGTCGCCACGATGGACGGCCCTGCGGTAGCGGATATCCAGGCGCTGGGCATGACGCACCACGCCATTCCCATGACGCGCAGCGGCAAGCATCCGCTGCAGGAGCTGGGCACGCTGCTGGCGCTTCTACGCCTGTTCCGCCGCCTGCGGCCGCAGGTGGTGCACCTGGTGACGATCAAGCCGGTGCTTTACGGCGGCATCGCCGCGCGCCTGGCCCGGGTGCCGGGCATGGTGGCGGCAATTTCCGGGCTGGGCTTCGTGTTCCTGTCCAACTCGCTGAAGATGCGGCTGGTGCGCGTCGTGGTGGCGCGGCTGTACCGCATTGCGCTGGGGCACCCCAACAGCCGCGTCATCTTCCAGAACGCCAGCGATCGCGACATGCTCAAGTCGCTGGGCGCGGTGCGTGACGAACAGGTGGTGCTGATCCGCGGCGCGGGGGTGGACCTGGACGACTACCGGGCGCAGCCCGAACCGGCCGCGCCGCCGGTGGTGGCGACCATGGTGGCGCGTCTGCTGCGCGACAAGGGTGTACAGGAATTCGTGCAGGCCGCCCGGCTGCTGCGCGAGCGCGGCGTGCCGGTGACCATGCGGCTGGTGGGCGGCGTGGACGCGGGCAATCCCGCTTCGGCCACGCAGGCCGAGGTGGACGCCTGGCAGCGTGAAGGGTGCGTCCAGGCCCTGGGCGAGCGTTCGGATGTGCCGCAGTTGTATGCGGCTTCGCACATCGCCGTGTTGCCCTCGTATCGCGAGGGTTTGCCCAAATCGCTGATCGAAGCGGCCGCGTGCGGCCGTGCCGTGGTGACGACCGATGTGCCGGGTTGCCGCGATGCGATCGACCCCGACAAGACGGGCTTGCTGGTGCCGGTGCGCGACCCGCAGGCGCTGGCGGATGCCATTGCCCGCCTGGCCGGCGATCCGGCGTTGCGGCAGGCCATGGGCGCGGCCGGCAGGGCCTTGGCCGAGCGCGAGTTCAACATCGAGCGCGTTGCCCGAATCCACGTGGACCTGTACGACACGCTGAGCGCGTAGCGCACTCGCCGGCCCGCTTGCGGCGCGGTTGGGCGCCGCCAGGCCTGGGTTCTAGCCGCCCAGCGCGGCGCCATCGCGGCGCGGGTCTGCCGCGCCATCCAGCCCTTGCGGCGTCACGCGAATCGCGGCGGCGCCGCTTTTCATTTCGACCTGTTCGACCTTGTGGCCTTGCGCCGCCAACTGCGCGGCCGTTTCGAGTGGCACACGGTCTTTTTCGACCTGGCTGCGGCCGGTGTTGCCCGCGACGTGCGGCAGCGCCAGCGCATCGGCCGGGCGCAGGCCCCAAGCCAGCGTGCCCACCACGGCCTGCGCGATGTAGTCGACGATGTAGCCGCCGCCGGCGGATCCCGTCACCAGCACCAGCTTGCCGTCGTGATCGAACACCATGGTGGGCGCCATCGACGTGACCGGCCGTTTGTTGGGCGCCATGGCATTGGGCGCATCCTTGCCATGGGCCGACGAGAAGTTGGTCAGGGCGTTGTTCAGGAAGAAGCCATGCGGCATCAGCCAGGAACCGAAGTTCAGGTTGATGGTGGTGGTCATGGACAAGGCGTTGCCATGCGCATCGACGATGGCGACCTGGCTGGTCTCGGTGGTGCCAGGGGCCTCGGCGCCGGCCGGCGCCGGCACGCCCGCGAACACGCCGGGGCGCGGATGCACGGCTGCCTTGCCGGACAGCAAAGCGGTGCGCTGCTCGACGTAGGCGGGCGAGATCAACTGGCGCACCGGTGCCTGGACCTGGTCGGGGTCGCCGATATAGGCCAGCCGGTCGGCGCGCGCGATACGGGCCGTATCGATCAGCATATGGTCGGCCGCGGCCGAGCCGGGGGCCAACCTGTCGATGCGGCGTTGCGACAGCATGCCCAGTTGCTGCAAGACAGAGACGCCGCCGAAGCTGGGGGGCGGAAAGGTGCAGACCTTCCAGGACAGGAAGGGGCCGCAGATCGGCGAGCGTTCGGCCGGACGATACGCGGCCAGGTCCTGGGCCTGGATCAGGCTGGGATACTTGCCGGCGCGGGTTACGGCCAGGATATCGGCGGTGAGGGCGCCCTGGTTGATGGCTTCGGGGTCGGCGGCTACCTTGCGCAGCGCATCGGCCAGCAGCGGGTTGCGCACCGTGGCACCGACCGGCAGCAACTGCCCTTGGGAGTCGTAGAACACGCTCCGAATGGCGGGGTTCTCGGCCAGTTGCGGCAGGCGTTGCAGGCTGTCGTGCAGATAGGGCGACATCGGGAAGCCGTCTTCGGCGCTGTGGATGCCCGCCTGGAACAGGCTGGCCCAGGGCAGCTTGCCGTAGCGCTGGTGCGCCAGTGCCATGACACGCACGGTGCCAGGCACGCCTACCGGGCGACCATAGCGCGCCACGTCTTTCAGGGGCAGGGTTTCGCCGTTGACGTCGGTGCGCAGGCTGGCGGTGGTCCGTGCCGGCGCGGCGGCCAGGCCGTCCAGCGCCGACAGGGTGGCGTTGCCCTGGTCCCATACCAGCATGAGCGAGCCGCCGCCCAGGCCTGACGATTGGGGCTCGACGACGGTCAGCACCATCTGCACCGCGATGGCTGCATCGACGACGCTGCCGCCGCGCTTCAGGGCATCCAGGCCCGCGGCCGCGGCCAGCGGATTGGCGGCGGCGACCATGCCCGGGGTGGTTTGCGCCTGGGCACTGGCTGCGGCGGCGGTCAGCGCCAGGAAGGCGAGAAGCCGGGTGGTGCGACGGGCTAGCGGATGCATGGGGCGCTCCGGAATGGATGACGGGCCATTATTGGCCCGTCATCCAGCCCTGTCCATAGGGGGGGGCGTCAGCCGCGGCGCGAGATCGCGTCGATCCAGAATCGCGTGGAGGGGTCCTGGGGGGCGGCCTGCGAAGCGGGCGCGTCCAGCTCGCGGATGATGTTCTTGGCCAGCGCCTTGCCGAACTCCACGCCCCATTGATCGAAGGGATTGATGCCCCAGATCACGCCCTGTGTGAAGACCTTGTGCTCGTACAGCGCCAGCAGCGCGCCCAGCGCATAGGCTTCCAGGCGCGGCAGCACGATCAACGAAGACGGGCGGCCGCCGGGATGCACCTTGTGCTGCGCCAGCACCCGGGCCTTGGCGGGATCTTTTTCGGTCAGCGAGGTTTCGGCCAGCGCATCATCGAACGATTTGCCGCGCAGCAGCGCCGCGCGCTGGGCCAGGCAGTTGGCGATCAGCAGTTCGTGGTGGCGCGCATAGTCGTGGTCAGGCTGCTCGCACAGGATGAAATCGACGGGGGCGCCCGTCGATTCCTGGTGTAGCCATTGGAAGAACGTGTGCTGGCAATCGGTGCCCGACATGCCCCACACCGCCGGCCCGGTCGGGACGCCCGCCGGGCTGCCATCGGCCGTGGCGACCTTGCCCAGGGATTCCATTTCGAGCTGCTGCGCCCAGGGCACGATGTGGTACAGCCGGGAATCGTAGGGCGAGATGACCAGCGAGTCGTAGCCCAGCACGCTGCGGTTGACGACGCCGGCCAGCGCCAGTTGCAGGGGCGCGTTCTCGGCAAAGGGCGCGTGACGGAAGTGGTCGTCCATGGCCGCGGCCCCGGCCAGCAATTGGTCGAAGGCATCGTTGCCCAGGGCCAGCGCCACGGGCAGGCCGATGGCGGACCAGAGCGAATACCGGCCGCCCACCCAGTCCCAGATCTGGAAGATGTGGTCGGGCGAAATGCCCAGGTTGAGCGCCGCTTCGACGTTGGCGGTAATGGCCACCACCTGCTTGATCGGGTCGGCCACGCCGGCATCGCGCAGCCAGTTCATGGCGACCTCGGCGTTGGCCAGCGGTTCGGTGGTGGTGAAGGACTTGGAGGCGACGATGATCAGCGTGTTGTGCGGATCGAGCCGGCTCATGGCGTCGGCGACGGAGTGCGAATCGACGTTGGAGGCGAAGCGCACTTCGCGGCGTGCGGCGCCGTAGCGCAGGGCCCGCGTCACCAGGCGGGGGCCCCAGTCGCTGCCGCCGATGCCCAGGTGCAGCACGCAGCTGTAGCGCTTGGCGGCGTCGGCCTGCTGCACGAACTGGCGCACGCGTTCGCGCTCGGCCAGCACCGCGCTGGCGACCAGGGCAGGCGGCTGCGAGGCGCGCAGCGCGGTATGCCAGGCGGGGCGCTGTTCGGTCCAGTTGGCGTTGCCGCCGTCGAACAGTCGGGCGCGTGCGGCCTCGAAGCCTTGCTGCGCCAGCAGATCGGCCGCGGCCCCTTGCAGCTCGGGCGAGTGCGCTTGTGCGCTCAGGTCCAGGCGCAGGCCAGGAGCGTTGATCAGTCGCAGTTGCTCGCCGTCCAGGTTGGCGGTTTTTGCCGCGGCGGTGAAACGCTGCCAGGCGGGGCTGTTGGGCAAGGACATGGGAATCTAGAAAGGCAGCGTGGCGTCGGGGGCAAGTTTGGCCAGTTCGCGGCGGAAATCACCCTGGATGCGGGCCAGCGCCTCGGCCGTCTGCGCCTCGAAGCGCAGCACCACGACGGGCGTGGTGTTGGAGGGACGCGCCAGGCCGAAGCCGTCTGCGTATTCGGCCCGCACCCCGTCGATGGTCACGACGCGCACGGCGTCCGGGAACTGGCCCTGCTCTTGCAGCGCCTGCACCAGCGTGAAGGGCTGGCCCTCTTCCATTTCCAGCTTCAGTTCGGGCGTGGAAATGTCTTGCGGCAACGCTTCCAGCGGCGCGCCGGCATCGGCGAAGCGGGACACGATCTCCAGCAGGCGGGCGCCGGTGTAGAGACCGTCGTCAAAGCCGTACCAGCGTTCCTTGAAGAAGATGTGGCCGCTCATTTCGCCGGCCAGCGGGGCGCCCGTTTCGGCCAGCTTGGCCTTGACCAGCGAGTGGCCGGTTTTCCACATCAGTGGTTCACCGCCTGCGGCCTGCACCGACAGGCCGACGTGTCGGCTGCATTTGACGTCATAGATGATGGTGGCGCCGGGGTTGCGGTCCAGCACGTCGCGGGCGAACAGCACCAGTTGCCGGTCGGGCCAGATGATCTGTCCCGATTTGGTCACCACGCCGAGGCGGTCGCCGTCGCCGTCGAACGCCAGCCCCAGCTCGCAATCGGTGGTGGCCAGGCAGTGGATCAGGTCTTGCAGGTTCTTGGGTTCGGCCGGATCGGGATGATGGTTGGGGAAGGTGCCGTCGACTTCGCAGAACAGCTCGGTGACTTCGCAGCCCAGCGCGCGGAACAGCTGCGGCGCAATGGCACCGGCCACGCCATTGCCGCAGTCGATCGCGATTTTCATGGGGCGCGCCAGCTTCACGCCGGACGCCACCCGGGCGATGTAGGAGGCCACCAGGTCCAGTTCGCGGCGCACGCCCGGCCGTGCCGCCGGGGCAGCAGGGGCGCCATTCATGACGCGGGCCAGGGCCTGCACGTCTTCGCCATACAGGGCGCGACTGCCCATCATCATCTTGAAGCCGTTGTATTTGGGCGGATTATGGCTGCCGGTGATGGCAACGCCCGAGCCGGTCTGCATGGTGTTCGCAGCGAAATACACCAGCGGCGTGGGTACCTGGCCGATGTCCAGGGTGTCGACACCGCCTTCCAGCATGCCTTCCTGCAACGCTTGCGACAGCATTTCGCTGCTCAGGCGGCCATCGCGGCCCACCACCAGCGTCTGGATGCCCTGGGCCTGCGCAAGGGCGGCCAGCGCCACGCCCAGCGAACGGGCGAAGCGGGCGTCGATCAGGTCCGGGACGGTGCCGCGGATGTCATAGGCCTTGAATACCGAGGCGGGAAATTGCGTGTTGTCGGCCACGACGGTTCCTTATTCCATTAACGATATGGCGTGCAGCGGGCAGGGCATTGCGAGGAAATCCGGCCATGTCTGCTGGTTAACCCCTACGCCGGAAGCACCGGACGGGCGGGGCACAAACGTGAATTATCCCCCATTGGGGCGGGGCGCATCATCCGGCGGCCGCCGTAGGGCGTCAAGCGGCTTGCGCAAGGGCAAGGCCAAGGGCCCGAAAGTTGCGGGTCATCCGAAGGTGATACGCTTGTCATGCAAGTGGAAAGACCGGAGGGGCCATGGGAGCCAAAGTATCCACAGTCATGTCATCGGGCGGCGCCAGACGCAGGCGGGGCCCGCCCACGGACTTCGCCGGCCCTGCCGCCGGGCGTGAGCGCCGGCTCGACATCCACGTATTCGTATCGCCCGAGGGCGACCTGGCGACCGGCCGGGCCTGGGAGCGTTGCGTCTGGCGCGATGCCCGGGTGCTGATCGCCGAATGTCCGGCGCCGCACCTGCCGGCCTCCATCGAACGCGCGCTGCGTGCCATTGCGGCCAGCGTCGCGCGCGATCGTGCCTGGAAAGGCATGGGCACCGTGGCCTTTTCGCTGGACGACCGCAGCGGGGTCTTTCGCGTGATCTGCGCCGAATCGCAACCGCGCTCGGGGGCGGCGGTGGCCGATTTCGAACCCGTTGCCGCGCATGCGCTGGAAGTGCGCATCGACGGCTGCGCTGAGCGCCGCAAACCCTGCACCCGCCTGCTGGTGTGCGGAGCCACGCGCGGCGAAGCCCTGCGGCGCGCTTACCGCGCGCTGTCCGAAATGCCTGGCCCCGCCGGGGTGGACAGGGCCTTCCTGATGAATCGCATCGCGTCGCGGGCCTACTGCACGGGCCTGACGGGCACCCGACTGGATCAGGCGGTCGGTCAGGCCGGACGGGCGCCCGAGGCGCCGCTGCCTCTACAATAGGCCGCATCTCCCTTGAACAGCGTCCGGGCGCGGCCCGGCGCGATTTCCTGTGCGGCGCGTATGAATTTGCTGAGCGATTTGCAGTCCCTCCTGGGCGAGTCCCATGTGCTGACCGGCGCGGATGCCGATTCCTACGTGCTGGACTGGCGTCGGCGCTACCGCGGTGCGGCCTTGGCGGTGATCCGCCCGGGCTCCACCCAGGAAGTGGCAGACGCCATCAAATTGTGCGCGCGCCACGGCGTGCCGGTGGTGCCGCAGGGCGGCAATACCGGCCTGTGCGGGGGCGCCACGCCCGACGATTCCGGCAACGCCGTGGTGCTGTCCACCGCCCGCCTTACCCGGGTGCGCGCGCTGGATACCGACAATGACACGATCACCGTCGAAGCCGGCTGCATCCTCCAGGCGGTGCAGGAGGCCGCGGCCAACGCGGGCCGCCTGTTCCCGCTGAGCCTGGCGGCCGAAGGCAGCTGCACCATCGGCGGCAACCTGGCGACCAACGCCGGCGGCACGCAGGTGCTGCGCTACGGCAACACACGCGACCTGACCCTGGGGCTGGAAGTCGTGACCGCCGAAGGCGAGATCTGGGACGGCCTGCGTGGCCTGCGCAAGGACAACACCGGCTACGACCTGCGCGACCTGTACATCGGCAGCGAAGGCACGCTGGGCATCATCACGGCCGCCACGCTGAAGCTGTTCCCCCGGCCGGTGGCCTCGTGCACGGCGCTGCTGACCCTGGACAGCATCGACAACGCGGTGGAATTGCTGTCCCGCGCCCGCGCCGGCTTCGGTGCCGCATTGACCGGCTTTGAGCTGATGAGCGGCCACTGCCTGCAGGCCGTGGTGCGGCTGTTTCCGCAGCAGCGCCTGCCCTTTGAAGGAGAATCCGCCGCCTCGCCCTGGTTCGCGCTGCTGGAACTGTCCGACAGTGAAAGCGAGACCCACGCGCGCGAGCGCTTCGAGACCGTGCTGGGCGAGGCCATCGAGGCCGGCCTGGTGAATGACGCCGCCATCGCCGCCAACGTGGCGCAGAGCAAGGCGCTCTGGCACCTGCGCGAAAGCATCCCGCTGGCCGAGGCCGAGCTGGGCAAGTCCGTCAAGCATGACGTGTCCATTCCCATCTCTGCCATCGCCGGGTTCGTACACCAGACCAACGCCTTGCTGCAGGCGCGCTTTCCGGGCGTGCGGCACGTGATCTTCGGCCATCTGGGCGACGGCAACCTGCATTACAACGTGGCCAATGCGCCGGGCCAGACCGAAGCTGAACTGCTGGCGCTGCAAAGCGACATCTACGGCGTGGTGCACGACAGCGTGCATGCCCACGCCGGCTCGATCAGCGCCGAACATGGCGTCGGCCAACTCAAGCGCGACGAACTGCCGCGCTACAAGAGTCCGGTCGAACTGGCGCTGATGCGCCGCATCAAGCGCGCGCTCGACCCGCAAGGCCTGATGAATCCCGGCAAGGTGCTGCAGGCCTGACGCGGGGCGCTCAACCTTTCTTTCCATGGGGAATGCAACGATGGCGGCCAGTCCCGCAGCGGGTGAGAATCAACGGATCCTGATCGTCGAAGACGATCACATCATCGCCGGCAACCTGTACACCTTCCTGGAAGCGCGCAAGTTTCTGCCGGACGTGGCCTACAGCGGCCCGGCCGCGCTCAAGCGCCTGGAAGAGCAGCGATTCGACGCGATGATCCTGGATATCGGCCTGCCGGGCATGGACGGCAACGCGGTGCTGCACGCGCTGCGCAACGAGAAGCGCCTTGCGCTGCCGGTGCTGGTGCTGACCGCGCGCGACAGCCTCGAAGACAAGCTGGCCGGCTTTTCCCATGGTGCCGACGACTACCTGACCAAACCGTTCGCGCTGCTGGAGGTCGAAGCCCGCCTGCTGGCGCTGATCCAGCGCGCCAAGGGTTCCACGGTGGACACGGTGCGGGTGTTTGGCGACCTGCAGTACGACACGCGCAGCCGCATGGTGTCCATCGCAGGCAAGCCGGTGCACCTGACGCGCAAGGCAACCATCATTCTTGAAGCGCTCTTGCGCGATCCGGGCAGGGTGGTGTCGCGGGAAGAGCTGGAAGCGCAACTGTGGGGCAGCGAACCGCCGTCTTCCGACGCCTTGCGCAGCCAGGTGCACCTGCTGCGCCGTGCGCTGGCCGACGCCGGCTTTGACGGCATCGAAACCCTGCACGGCACGGGCTGGCGGCTGGTGGCCAGCGGAGCGGCCGCATGAATCGGCCCTCGACAGGGGCGGGGACCCTGACCCAACGCGTGGTGTGGGCGTTGACAGGCACCGTGGCGTTGTTCGTCACCGCCCTGGCGTTGCTGGCCTACCTGACGTTCGACCAGATGGAAGACGACCTGGTCAACGACATCCTCAACACCGAAATGGACCGCCTGGTGCAGCACGCACGCACCAGCGACCAGTTCCTGCCGCGCCGCGGCGCCCGCGAACTGGGCGGGTCCATGCGGGCCTGGCTCAGCGTCGACGGCGAGCCGGCCGTCGGCATGCCCGAAGAGATCCGCGGGCTGGACAACGGCCTGCACCTGATCGAGCCCGGCGCCTACACCTGGCATGTGATGGTGGCTGAAACCGGCACCGGCAAGGTTTACCTGCTGTACGACGCGACCGACAACGAAGAGCGGGTGCATGATTTCGGGTTGATCGTGCTGGGTGTCGGAGCGATTTGCGTGGTGGGCGCCTATGCCTTGTCACGCAGGGTGGCCGCGGTGGCGGTCGGGCCGCTGCTTGACCTGACTGACCGCTTGTCGACCTGGGCGCCGGGGGCGCCCGACCTGGCGGTGACCCGTGACGACGAGGCGGGCCGGCTGATCGAGGCCTTCAACCGGGTGCAGAATCAGGTCGACCGATCGATCGCGCGCGAGCGCGAATTTGCCGGCAATCTCAGCCACGAGGTCCGGACCCCGCTGGCGGCCATCCGGTCCGACAGCGAACTGATGCTGTTGACGCAGGAACTGACCCCGGATCAGCGCCAGCGGTTGACGCGCGTGGTGGATAACGTCGATGACGTCATCGTCTGCCTGGAGAGTGCGCGCGCCATGGCCCGCGACCAACTGCGGCCCCCGGAACCGGTCGATCTGGCCGAGTGCATGCTGGACGCGTGGCGCGGCTATGAAACGCAGGCGGAAATGGCCGGTCTGCGGTTCGACAATCGCATCGCGGCGGACCACATCCGCATCCTGGACCGCTATGCCCTGCTGACCGTACTGCGCAACCTGGTGCGCAATGCGGTCGAACACGCCGCGCCGGCCACCCTGACCGCCAGCCTCGAGGCCGACGGTACCCTTTTGCTCCGAGACGACGGCAAAGGGATTGCGGCGGACGATCTGCCGTTCTTGTTCCGTCGCTACTACAGCGGCCGGATGCGCGATTCAGGTATGGCCGGGCGGGACGAAACCGCCCGCGGCCTGGGGCTGGCGATCGCCAAGCGGGTTTGCGACATGCAGGGCTGGACGCTGACAGTCGATTCCTCCCGCGAAGGCGACAATCGCGGCACGCGCTTTACGCTGCGGCTGGATACGGCCGGCGCAGCGGCTTGAGCGGGTGGCTCAGGGGGCACGCACGAGCGGGATGGCAGTGCGTGAGCGAATTTGACGAATTTTCGACTATTCCGAGCCTAAGCTGTCCGCTTCGGCCGACCGCCGCCGCCCCGTGCCCTTCATGCCACCGTTATCCCTGCCTGCGTCTGCCAGGCCGACGTCTGCTTCCTATTTCTTCACGCATGTCCTTGGCGTGACGCTGATGCTCGCCTGCCTGGCGTGGTGGGCAAACGCGTCAGGCCTGGACCTGGCGATCGGACGGGCGTTGTTCAGCCCCGCGCTGGATGATTTCCCATTGCATACCAACCGCTGGCTCGAACTGGTGGGGCATCGCATGGTCCTCACCCTGCCCATCGGCATCGCCCTGGGCGCCGTGGCGGTTGCCGCCGCCAGCTACCGCATCCCGGCCTGGCGTCCGTTGCGCGGTGCGGCGCTGGCCGTGGCCTTGACCTGCCTGGTCGGACAGTTGGCGGTCAACCAGCTCAAGCACTACACCACGTTGCCGCGTCCCTATGACCTGGACACCCTGGGCGGCTACACGCCGTATCCCTTGTCCTGGTGGACCTGGGACCGGAGCAAGGCGGGGGGCGCCCTGCCCAGCGGGCATGCCGGCGCCGGTTATTCCATGCTGACCCTGTATTTCGCCGGTTGGGCGGCCGGGCGGCCGGGCTGGCGGTGGTGGGGGTTGGCAGCGGGCGTGGTGGCCGGTGTGGCGTTTTCCGCCGTACGCATCCTTCAAGGGGCGCACTTCCTGAGCCAGACGCTTTGGTCCGCGGCCTTGATGTGGCTGCTCGCGGCGCTGTTCTTCTGGCCGGTGCTGCGGGGACGGAACGCCAGCGGCGCGTCCCCGCTTCCAACGGTTCAGTTGAGCAGCACGCCGGGCAGCCATAGCGAGAACGCCGGCACGTAGGTCACCAGCGCCAGGGCCGCCAAGAGCGCGCCGTAGAACGGCCAGATCGTTCGCATCACCGTGCCCACCGAGACGCCGCCGATGGCGCAGCCCACGAACTGCGTCGTGCCCACCGGCGGTGTGTTCAGCCCCAGTGCGCAATTGAGCAGCATCACCATGCCGAACTGCACCGGGCCCATGCCGTACTGCATGCAGATCGGCAGGAAGATCGGCGTGCAGATCAGGATGGTCGCGGCCATGTCCAGGAAGGTCCCGAGCACGAACAGGATGACGTTGACCATCAGGAAGATGGCCCAGGGGCTGGTGGACACCGACGCCATCAGTTCGCCGGTCTTCTCGGCCACGCCATAGAAGCTGATCAGGTAGCCGAAGGTGGCAGAAATGCCGATCAGCAGCAGCACCACGCCGGTCGTCTTGACCGCCTTGCTGGCGGCGCGCACGAACTGGTCCCAGGTCAGCGAGCGATAGACGAAGATGGTCAGCGCCAAGGCGTACAGCACCGCCACCGCGGCCGATTCGGTTGCGGTGAAGACGCCGCTCAGGATGCCGGCGATGATCAGCACCACCACGAACAGCCCCGGCGCCGCCGCCACCAGCGAGCGCGCGACGATGACCCAGCCGGGGAACGTGCCTGCCGGGTAGCCGCGGCTGCGCGCCACGAAATAGGCCGCCGCCAGGTTGCACAGCGTCAGGATCAGCGCGGGCACGACGCCCGCGGCGATCAGGGCGGCGATGGACACCTTGCCGCCCGCGGCCAGCGTGTAGATGATGATGTTATGGCTGGTGGGCATCAGCGCGCCGACCAGCGCCGCGTGGGTCGTGACGTTGACGGCGTAGTCGGCGTGATAGCCCTCGCGCTTCATCATCGGGATCATCACCGAACCCATCGCCGACACGTCCGCCACGGGCGAACCCGACACGCCGCCGAACAGCGTGCAGGCCACCACGTTGGACATGCCCAGGCCGCCGCGTACGTGCCCCACCAGCGATTTGGCGAAGGCCACGATGCGGTCGGCGATGCCGCCGTACAGCATCAGCTCGCCGGTAAAGATGAAGAACGGGATGGCCAGGAACGAAAACGCGTTCATGCCCGAGGTCATCTGCTGGAAGGCGACCGCCAGCGGCAGGTCTTCGTACATGATGGCCGTGATGGACGACAGGCCGATGGCGAAGGCCACCGGCACGCCGATCACCAGGAAGCCCATGAAGGTGAACGAGAGTAGGGTCAGCGCCATGCCGGTACCACCTTCTGGTTGCGCAGCAGGGCGATGACGTGCTCGATGGAAAAGAGCGCGATCAACGTGCCGGACAGGGCTGCAGGAATGTATTTCCAGCCATTGGAGATGCCCAGGTTGGGAATCTTGTAGAGCCAGACGGATTCGGCGAGCAGGGCGCAGTTCCAGGCCATCAGCACGCCGAACAGCAGCACCAGCAGATGGATGAATATCTTCAGGCGACGCTGGCCGGCCGCGGGCAGCGCGTCCACCAGCGACTCGAAGCCGATGTGGCCGGCATCGCGCACGCCTACCGCCGCGCCCAGCATGGTGACGTACAGCACCAGCAGCAAGGCCAGGCTTTCGGCCCAGGTGGGCGTGCTGTTGAGCACATGGCGGCCGAAGATCTGCAGCGATACGGCGACGATCAGGCAGACCAGCCCGAACACGCTGGTCCACATGCACAGGCGCGCCAGCTTGGCGCAGCCGCGGGAGTAGGCGTCCAGCGGGGCAGCCAGGGCATGCGCCCGGCCCCCCGCCGCGACATCCGGTTCATTCGTGGAGGTAGCCAACATGATGTTCCCTTACTGGACGGCCTGGATCCTGGCGACCAGGTCTTTCATGTCGGGGGTGGTGACGTAGCGGTCATAGACCGGCTTCATCGCCGCCTGGAACGAGGCCTTGTCTACCTCGACGATCTGCGAACCGGCCTTCTCGACCACGGCGCGGGACTTCTGTTCGCGCTCGTCCCACAACTTGCGCATGTAGGGCACCGATTCGCGTGCAGCCTCGCGCAGGATCTTCTGGTCGTCGGCCGACAGCTTGTCCCACTGCCGCTTCGAGAAGATGAGTATCTCGGGCGTCATGGTGTGGTCGGTCATGGCGTAGTACTTGGCCACTTCGTAGTGGTGCGCGCTCTCGTAGCTGGGGTAGTTGTTCTCGGCCGCGTCCACCAGCCCCGTCTTGAGCGAGGTGTAGACCTCGCCCATCGGCATCGGCGTGGCGTTGCCGCCCATCGCTTCCACCATGGCCACCGACAGGTCCGACTGCTGCACCCGGATCTTCAGGCCCTTGGCGTCGGCCAGCGTCTTGATCGGCTTGTTGCGCGTGTACATCGAACGCGAGCCGCTGTCATACCAGGCCAGGCCCACGAAGCCGGCCGACTCGCACGAACGCAGGATCTGCTCGCCAATGTCGCTGTCCAGCACCTTGTGCAAGTGCTCTTTGGAGCGGAACAGGAACGGCAGCGACGGCACCCGCGTGGTCTGGCAGATGTTGTGCATGGCGGCGCTGGAGACGCGCGCCATGGCCAGCGCACCCATCTTCACTTGTTCGATCGAATCGTCTTCGTTGCCCAGCGCGGCGCCGGCATACACCTTGACGGTGATGCGGCCGTTGGTGCGCTGCTTGACCTGTTCGCCGAACTGGCGCACGGCTTGCACGGTGGGGTAATCGTCGGGATGGATATCCGCGGAGCGCAGCTCGGCGGCATGGGTCGCGGGAATCAGCGTCAGCAAGGCAGCCGCGGCCAGGAGGGCGCGGGTCAGGGTCGGGGCAAGCATGTCTACCTCCGGTAGGGAGTACGGCGTTTCGTTGAGGGCCCATGGGGCCCCGAAGCTCTTTGATGTGTCGGACCTGCCTACTACTCATGCGTGGGCGCAAGGCTTGCGCCGCGGTCGGGTGCTAGCCGGCGCTTGCGGTTTCCTCCAGCCCCCGCGCGCCGGGGCGCAGGGCAAAGACGGCGCCGGCCAGGGAGCCGGGGGCCGCGTCCGCGGGGCGGATGGACGTGACGAACAGCACATCCAGGTCCGGCCCGCCGAAGGCGCACATCGCGACTCGCGGGGCGGGCACGTCGACGCTGCGGTCCAGCCGGCCGTCCGGTGTGTAGCGGTAGATGCGGCCCGCTTCGTTGCCGCAGATCCAGTAGCCGCCGTCGGCGTCCACGGCCGCGCCGTCGGGGCGGCCGGCGGGCAGCTTCGGGATGAACACGCGGCGGTTGCTCGGCACGCCGGTGTCGGTGTCGTAGTCGTAGGCCCAGACCACCTGCCGTGCCGGATGCGAATCCGACAGGTACAGGGTGCGGCCGTCGGGGCTGAATGCCAGGCCGTTGGGCACGATCAGGTTGTCGATCACGGCATGCAGCGCGTCGCCGCCGTCATGCCGGTACAGGCGGCCGGCCTGGCTGGCCAGGCTCATGTCCATGACCATGGTGCCGGCCCAGAAGCGGCCCTGGCGGTCACAGCGGCCGTCGTTGAAGCGCATGCCGGGCGCCCCATGCTGCACGCAGACCAGCGACTGCGGCAGGCAAGCCTGCCCCGCGACCAGCGGCCCGCAGGCGTACAGCCCGTCTTCCATGGCCAGCAGCCAGCCGTCGCCGCGCGGCGCGATGCAGCCGGCCATCTGCGGCAGCGCCCAGTGGTCGATCGCGCCGTTGGCCGGCGTCCAGCGCCAGAGTGCACGGCCAGGGATGTCGGTCCAATAGAAGGATTGCTCGGCGGCGCGCCAGACCGGGCTTTCGCCCACGCCGCAGAGCTGGGTGCCGATGCGTTCAGCGGAGGTCGCCATGGCGGGGGCGGGAATCAGCGGGGCGGAAAGGGGAAGGGGCCGGCCTTGACGAAGGCGCCGCCCTGGTAGCGGGCGGCCGGGTCGTCGGCGGGCAAGGGCGGCTGCGCCTCGACCTGGGCACGGAAGGTTTCGGACGAGTCCTTGGGCGCGAAACCCAGCGCGGCGGCGCGGGCATTGTCCCACCAGCTGTCTCGGTTGGCCGACGCGCCGTAGGCGATCAGGTGGCCGACGCCCGGCGTGAAGAGGGATCGCACCACCAGGTCGGTCAGGTCGTCATAGCTGAGCCAGGTGACCATCATGCGGCGATCCTTGGGCTCGGGAAACGACGAGCCGATGCGCAGGCAGACCGTCTCGATGCCGTAGCGATCGTAGTAGAAGCGCGACAGGTTTTCGCCGTAGGCCTTGCTCAGGCCGTAGTAGCCGTCGGGGCGCAGCGGCACGTCGGCATCGAGTTGCGCGCCTTGTTCGTAGAAGCCGATCACGTGGTTGGAACTGGCGAACACCACGCGCCGCACGCCATGGACGCGGGCAGCTTCGTACACGTGGTACACGCCCTGGATGTTGGCCGGCAGGATTTCCTCGAAAGAACGTTCCACGGAAACGCCGCCCAGGTGCACAATGGCGTCGACGCCGCGCACCAGTTCGGACACGGCGGCGGCGTCGGCCAGGTTGCAGGGCATGACCTCTTCGCCGGGGCCGGCGGGCGCCATCGCTGCCACGTCGGAAACCCGCAGCACGTCGGCATGGGCTTTCAAGCGTGGCCGCAGTACCTTGCCCAGGTTGCCGGCCGCGCCGGTCAATAGCAGGCGATGGCAACGCGGAGAAGCGGGCATGCGGTCGACAACTTGGCTCATGGCGCAACACTCGGTGGATGGCGCGGTGGAGAGGACGTATCTGGTACGTTATCGTACAACCTGCCCAAAGTATAATAACCACGAAATTTTGCAGTCAAGCTCCACGCAACCGCTTTCGGATAATCCCTGATGAACGCTCCTGTCGATACCCCCGTCTTGCCGCAGCGTCGTCCCCGCAACCTGGCCCAGGGCCTGGTCGAGAGCATCTCCGAACGCATCCGGAGCGGCGAGATCCGCCCGGGCGACAAGCTGCCCACGGAGTCCGAAATCATGCGGCAGTTCGGCGTCAGCCGTACTGTCGTGCGCGAAGCCCTGTCGCGGCTGCAGGCTTCAGGCCTGGTCGAAACCCACCATGGCGTGGGTACCTACGCGCTGGAGCCCAGCGGCGGCGGCGATTTCCGCGTGGACCCGGCCGATATCGCCACCGTGCGCGACGTGCTGGTGCTGCTGGAACTGCGCATCTGCCTGGAAAGCGAGGCCGCGGGCCTGGCCGCGATCCGCCGCAGCGAGGCCCAGTTGGCCGACATGCGCCGCGCGCTGGACGCCTTCAAGAGCGCGCTGGATAGCGGCGGCGACACCATCACCCCCGATTTCCAGTTCCACCTGCTGGTATCCCAGGCCACCGACAACCGCTATTTCGCCGACCTGATGTCGCACCTGGGTTCGGCCATCATTCCCCGTACCCGCATCAATTCGGCCAAGTTCGCCCACGAAGACCGCCCCGCCTATCTGGCCCGGGTCAACCTGGAGCACGAAGACATCTACAGCGCCATCGTCCGCCAGGACGCCGAAGGCGCCCGCGCCGCGATGCGCACCCATTTGAGCAACAGCCGCGAGCGCTTGCGCAAGGTGCAATAAGGGCCAGGGCGCCGCCGCGGCGGCGCACCCCGCGTTGGGGCCGTCGCAGCGGACGATACGGCCATCAACCCGCCCGGGCGCGATGCCGGCGCAATTGAAATACGACGTCATACAACGTTTGTATGCTTCTGTTCGTCGTCCTGCCTTCGCGACTCGCCGCCGTCGGGGCCATGAAACCGCGTTAACCTTGTGGCCGTTTTCATTCACCGGACGGCACGGCATGGTTTGGCTCGGTCATCGTAGCGACGCATCAACACTAGGGCTTGGCAGCCGCCAGGGGAGGGCCGTCGCATGCGCCGCCTGACACTCCGGTTCATCCTGTCCGTCCTGATCCTGCTGACCCTCAGCCGGCTGGGCCTGGCGCTGTGGATGTGGGACCGCGTCGAAGCCGCCGGCGGCCTGTGGCCCGTGCTGTTCGGGGGCCTGCGCATCGACGTCTGCCTGCTGTCGATGGTGATCGCGCTGCCCGCGGTGTTCTCGCCGTGGTTCGGCCACCGCGCCTGGGGCGCCCGCGTCACGGCCTGGTGGTTCCGCCTCTGGTGGATGCTGTACGTGCTGCTGGAAGTGTCCACGCCGCAATTCATCGCCGAATACGACACGCGGCCCAACCGCCTGTACTTCATCTACCTGCTCAATCCTAAAGAAGTCGGCTCGATGCTGTGGCAAGGCTACAAGGGCGTGCTGCTCGCCGCCGCCATCGTGCTGATCCTGGCGGCCTGGCTGGCGATCAAGCTGTTCCCGGTGCGCGTGCGCGACCCGTTCATGGCATGGTGGAAGCGGCCGGTGGCGACGCTGGTCATCCTGGCCCTGGTCGTGCTGGGGGCCCGCGGCACGCTGGAACACCGCCCCATCAATCCGGCCAAGGTGGCATTCAGTTCCGACGCCATGGTCAATTCGCTGGCGCTGAACTCGCTGTATAGCGTGTTCGACGCCGCCTACCGCATGCGCGACGAACGCTCGTCGGCCGCGATGTATCCCAAGATGCCGGTGGACGAGATGAACGCCATCGTGCGAGAAAAAGCCGGCCTGTCCGGCCCGCCGCTGGACCCGCGCTACCCCAGCCTGCACGAACAGAAAGCCACCGTGCGTCGCGACAAGCCCTTGAACGTGGTGATCATCCTGCAGGAAAGCCTGGGCGCCCAATACGTCGGCAGCCTGGGCGGCAAGGACCTGACGCCCAACATCGACCGCCTGGCCAAGGACGGCTGGATGTTCCACCGCGCCTACGCCACCGGCACCCGTTCGGTGCGCGGCATCGAGGCCGTGACCGCAGGCTTCCTGCCCAGCGTGGCCGACGCCGTGGTGAAATTGCCGCGCTCGCAGACCGGCTTTTTCACGCTGGCACAGGTGCTGGGCAAGCACGGCTACCACTCGCGTTTCGTCTACGGCGGCGAATCGCATTTCGACAACATGCGCGCGTTCTTCCTGGGCAACGGCTTCAATGAAATCGTCGACCGTCCGAAGTTCGTGAACCCGGTATTCGAAGGTTCGTGGGGCGCGTCCGACGAAGACATGTTCAACCAGGTCGACCGCCTGCTGCGCGAAGACGGCGACAAGCCGGTCTTCACCCTGGCGTTCTCGGTCAGCAACCACTCCCCCTGGGAGTACCCCGCCGGCCGCATCCAGCCGGTGGGCGACCCGGCCAGCGTGGACAACACGGTGCGCTATGCCGACTGGGCGCTGGGCCAATTCTTCGACAAGGCCCGCCAGGCCCCGTACTGGAACAACACCGTATTCCTGGTCATCGCCGACCACGACTCCCGCGTCTACGGCTCGATCCCGGTCCCGGTGCGCCACTTCCAGATCCCCGCGCTGATCCTGGGCGCCGGCATCACCCCCCGCCAGGACGAGCGCATCGTGAGCCAGATCGACATGGCGCCGACACTGCTGTCCCTGATCGGCCTGGACAACGTGAACCCGATGCTGGGCGCAGATCTGACGCAACGAGATCCGAATCGGGCGCTGATGCAGTACGCAGATAATTTCGGCTATCTACGCGGCGACAAGCTGCTGGTTCTGGAACCGTCGAAGGCACCAAAAGAATATCGGTATGAGGCGGCGCCGGTGGGGCGTGATGAGATCTACGAACCTGTTGAGCCGGCAGACGATGCGCTTGTGAAAGAAGCTTTGGCGCATGGATTGTGGGGGAGTTGGGTCTATCGGGAAGAGAAGTATCGGTTGCCTTGAGTTGGGCTCTTGAGCCTGTTGAGTTCTTGAGCCGCGCTTGGCGGTGTCGGTGTGGGGTGGGCGGGGCTACGATTGCGGTCCGGAGCCTTCGCTCCGGACTGCCCCGTCGTCATCCTCGTCCAGGCCTTCGGCCTTCCCTACGGATTCCCTCGGGCGCATCTAACGCCCCGCCCACCCCACACCGACACCGCCAAGCGCTCACGTTGAAGATTAGCCTCGGGCGCTGGGGCGGGTGGTGTGCTTGGCATATTTATCCCCGTCAGAGTGGGGTGGGCGGGGTGGGGCGTTGCCCGCTTCGTGCCGGCCGCGCGGGCGGCCTTACGAAGCTTACGCGGCGTCTTGCGTGCACCGATGCCGCTCTCGCGTGTGGGTGGCGGGGTTGGTGGCGTGACGATGTCGCTCTTGTGTGTGTGCGATGCAGGTGGCATCGGCAATGCTGTTGGCCTGTAGCGGCGCGGATGCCGTGGCGTTCGACATGAATGTGCAGCGCCCGATGGGCGGCGCGCGAGATAGTCAGCATGCGCAAGCAGGGGACTGTCAGTATTTTTGTGTTTAAGGCAGTAAATGCCTGACCGAGGTTCGGTCAGGCCTATCGATGCTATCTCAGCGATACGGGTCAGTGAAGCGTTCGGCATAGATGATGGCGAACTGGTTCATGGCGGTTTTCCAGTCATGTGTGGCGCCACCCCAGCTCTCGGTAATGTTGCGCAGTACCAGCCAGAGCAGTTTGGTGGCCGCCTCGTCACTGGGGAAGTGGCCTCGGGTTTTGACCGCCCGACGCAACTGCGCATTGATGCTCTCGATGGCATTGGTGGTGTAAATCACCTTGCGGATGGCCGGGGGGAACATAAAGAACGGGATCACCCGGTCCCACGCTCGGCGCCAGGCATCGACGATCGGCGAGTAGCGTTGCCCCCAGGGCCCCCGCTCGAACTCTGCCAGGGCCGCCAGCGCGCCTTCGACAGTGGGCGCGGTATAAATGGGCTTGAGCGCCGCTGCGACCGTACGCCGCTCCTTCCAGCTGGCGTAGTCCAGGCTGGCGCGGATCAGGTGCACGATGCAGGTCTGTAGCGTCGTGGCCGGGAACACCGCGTTCAAGGCCTGCTCCATGCCCTTCAGACCATCGGTGACCGCGATCAGGATGTCCTGGGTGCCGCGGGTCTTAAGCTCGTTGAACACCTTCATCCAGAACTTGGCGCCCTCGGTCTGCTCGATCCACAGGCCCAGGATGTCCCGGGTGCCGTCCGGCAGCACGCCCAGCGCCAGGTACACCGCCTTGTTGC